>JALUWH010000308.1 GCA_027019685.1 Ghiorsea sp.
GCATGGGAAATCACCCGCAATACCATGGCATACACCAACCATACTCTGCTACCCGAAGCCTTGGAGCGTTGGTCTGTACACTTGTTTAGCCGTTTATTACCCCGCGTGCTGGATATTATCTATGAAATCAATGCACGTTTCCTTAAAGCCTTGGCGAAAAAGTATCCCGGTGATGTAGAACGTCAGCGTCGTATGTCCATCATTGAAGAGGGTGATGAGCAACAAGTACGCATGGCATATTTAGCCATTGTTGGTTCTTTTTCCATCAATGGTGTAGCGCAATTGCATTCAGATTTATTGGTGGAAGGTTTATTTAATGATTTCTATCAACTTTGGCCTGAAAAGTTCAACAATAAAACCAATGGCGTGACCCAACGCCGTTGGATGGCATGGTGCAATAAGCCATTAAGCAAGTTGATTACGGATAACATTGGTGATGACTGGATTACCCAATTGGATGAATTAAAACAGTTAGCACCTTTGGCAGACAAAGCTGCATTCCGCAAACAATGGGCAGTATGTAAGCTAGAAAACAAACAGCGTTTATCCGAAGTGGTCAACGAAGTATGTGGGGTATCCTTTCATCCCGATGCCATGTTTGATATTCAGGTCAAACGTATCCATGAATACAAGCGCCAGTTGTTAAATGTATTACACGTGATTCATTTGTATGACCGCATCAAACGCGGTGACACAGATAACTGGACCAACCGTTGTGTATTGATTGGTGGTAAAGCTGCACCGGGTTATTACATGGCTAAACAAATCATCAAATTGATAAGCAATGTTGCCGATGTGGTGAACAATGACCCTGATGTAGGCGATAAGCTGAAAGTTGTATTCTTCCCGAATTACCGTGTATCTGCCATGGAAGTAATTGCACCTGCTGCAGATTTATCCGAGCAGATTTCAACTGCAGGTAAAGAAGCATCAGGCACAGGCAATATGAAGTTCATGATGAATGGTGCGATGACCATTGGCACATTGGATGGTGCAAATATTGAAATCCGCGAAGAAGTTGGCGATGAAAACTTCTTCTTATTTGGTTTAACCGCAGAAGAAGTGGAAGCTACACGTGGCAACTACAATCCCAATGCTATTATTGATGCCGATGAAGATTTAAAACGTGTGATGAACTTGATTGAGTGTGGTCATTTCAACCAGTTTGAACCAGGTTTATTCTCTTCTATTACTGGAGCTATTCGTTGTAATGATGACCCTTGGCTCACTGCCGCTGATTTCCGTTCATACATTGAAGCCCAACAACAAGCATCGCTTGCCTATCAAGACAAAACTAAGTGGCTGAAAATGAGTATTTATAACACTGCATACAGCGGAAAATTCTCAACAGACCGCACTATGCGGGATTATAATCGTGAGATTTGGGGACTAAATCCAGTCAAACCTCAGGTGAGCTAAATAAGTTAACAGGCTTGCTGTTGCTGTATGGGTGGGCATGGCACATCGCCATAAGAACAATACACGCAGCAATCCCCCACTTTGGGTTTAAGTACGGCATGGCAAGATGTACACTCATAAAACCATTGGCAAGCATCGGTTGGCATGGTTTCCTTTTTGCTAAAACCACACTTTGGGCAAGTAATGGTTGAATCAGGTATGATGGTTTGCGTCATGATGTTCTCCTTTTTTAAGCCATGCATATACAGTTAAGCCAAGAAACAGAATCAGTGCTGGAAGCAGTATCGCATCCAAATATCCAACCCATGCTGCCAGCCCTAAAGCACCAAATAGAATAACCAAAAGCGGTGTAAAGCAACATAATGCAGCAAGCAATGTGCCTACAATGCCAACTTTAAGTAATATATTTTTCTGCATATAAACACCTCACAATATTAATAAACATAAGGAAAAAAGAGCAATACAATGGACAATAAGCCCAAGCCAATCACCCAAACAGGGTTAGGCGCTTTGCATTCTTGAGCAAAGCATATGTTTCGTTTGCGCCAATATTGCCAACCTGCCCAAAGCAACAAACCTATGGTGATGACGGCAAATAAAGGGCGAAATGGCTCTAAAACAATAAAAAATGATGCTGAACCAAGCCCCAAGACAGCAAAAATAAAGGACCAACAGCATGCCGATGCCAAGCTGCCAGTAAGCACTGCCACTAGCAAAGATAGTTTAGAATGCGATGCGGAGTTATTCATGATCTTTCTCCATCGCATTTAAAATTGGACACAAGTCACCTTTATCTTTTTGTTCACATTGTTCTGCAAGTTCGAGTAATACATATTGCATGCGTAAAAGGCTTTGAACTCGTGAAGCAATTTCACCCGCTTTGTTCCTAGCAATTTGCCGCACTTCGTCACAATTGCTTTCTCCAGCGCGCAATGACAAGAGAACTTTGATTTCTTCAAGGGTAAAACCAAGTGATTTAGCATGTATTATAAATAATAATCGCTTAGCGTCCGCTTCCGAATAAATACGGTAACCTGATGATGATCGCCTAGGTTTACTTAATAAACCTCGCCTCTCGTAATAACGAATGGTATCAATGTTAACCTTTGCTTTTTTTGCCAGTTCACCAATTTTCATGCTGCAATGATAAACCATAGAGTATGGTCAAGGGTCAACCTTTCTTCATTTTCTATATCACTTTGGTTTATTGAATAAATTTGCAGCACCTAAAAGACCTGCATTATCCTTAAGTATCGAGGGCAAAATACGCACTTTATTTTGTTGTGGTGGAATAAGATTGTTATTCAGTGAAACCATGATGTTGGGGTGTAATATATTCCATGCTCCAATCAAACCACCACTGATGCAAACCGTTTGAATATCTAAAAGTTTGATGGCTTCGGCAATAGCTTGCCCAAGATAACTGGCTGCACTTTTAATGATAACATTGGCTTCGTGATTACCCTGAATACCACGTTCAAAAATGATTTTTGTTTCAAGCTGTTCACCTGAAATTTCAGCATATCTAGCACTGATTGCGCTTGCAGAAGCATAAGCTTCAACACAACCATGATTACCACAGCCACATAACCTTGCATCTTGACCATGTGCTACACACAAATGCCCAAACTCCATCGCCATGCCATGCTCACCTGTATAGGGTTGATGATTGAGTATGAAACCACCGCCAATGCCTGTGCCAAGCGTGATATGCAATAAGTTCTTATGCCCTTTGCCTGCACCAAAGGTATGTTCACCAATCGCCGCACATAATGCATCATTTTGTGCCGATACGGGGATATGAAGCTGATTGGACAATAATTCGGCAAGGTTGAAATTGTCTAATTGTGGAATATTCGGTGAGCTGGCTAATATACCTGAATCACCCATAAAAAAACCTGGAAAACCGATTCCCAAACCAACAATATCTGCATCCAATAGCGGTTGCGCAGCTTGGCTAATCGTATCCACAATAGCTTGCGCTGCTGCCTCACTGGAAAGCTCTGTCAATTGGCTAAAGTTGGTTTGTACCCGCACTTCTCGAACTATATGACCACCAGCTTGCACCCGCGCCAAACGCAAATTCGTGCCACCAATATCTGCAGCAAGAACATCACCCTTTTCAATCATGCAAAAGCTCATTGTATAAGCTTACATAAGCTTCTGCTGAGGCTTGCCATGATGAATCACGTTTTAAAGCACGACTGCGAATCCTTGACCATGTTGCAGGCTTTTGGAATACCGCAACGGCTTGTTCCACCGCAGCATCAAATGCTTGGGCTGTGGCAGCTTCAAAATGAAACCCCGTACTTTTTGATTTATGCTGATTGTAATCAATGACAGTATCTTTTAAACCACCTGTGGCGCGGACAATGGGTACATTGCCATAACGCATTGCCATCAATTGACCAAGCCCACATGGCTCAAAACGTGATGGCATAAGGAACATATCACCCGCTGCATAAATTTCTCTAGCAACTGTTTCGCTAAACCCTTTATAAAAATACATTTGTTTTGGGTTTTCAGCGGCAAGTGCACTAAGTGCTTCTTCGCTGTGCGCATCACCTGAACCAAGAATGGCAAGCTGATAACCGCGATCTAACCATGTTTGGATATTACCAAGCAACAAATCAATGCCTTTTTGCTCAGCAAGGCGTGAAATTAAGGTCAATAATGGCACTTTGGCATCCACAGTTAAACCTGTTTGACTTTGGAGTGCTTTTTTACACGCTTTTTTGCCTGCAATTTTCCCCGCGCCAAAATTGCTATGTATCGTCATATCGGTTTGCGGATTCCACGCATCCAAATCCAAGCCATTGACAATACCCGACAATTTATCCGCATGATGTTGTAAAAAACCTTCAAGCTGACAGCCATATTCAGGGGTCATGATTTCTTCAGCATAAGTCGGGCTAACGGTGGTCAAGGCATGTGCTGCTTCAATGCCTGCTTTCATGCAATTGATTTGACCATGAAATTCATAACCATCCATGTGAAAATACTGGCTTGGTAAACCCAAGCGATGAATCCACTCTGGTGGGAACACACCCTGATATGCAAGGTTATGAATGGTGTACACTGTCTTGGCGCGGCTTAAATTGGGATGATGAATATATTGTGTTTTTTTAAGCAATGGTACCATGCCAGTTTGCCAATCATGACAATGGATAATATCCACAGGTTTATCCATTTTGGCAATGGCTTCAAGAGCAACACGGTCAAACAATGTAAAACGCAGCAGGTTATCTTCATACGCACCACCCGCAGGTCCATAAATACCCTCACGGTCAAATAAATCATCTTGTTCAACCAAGATAAATCTAAGTTTATCCACCACGGCTTCATACAATGGACATTGACGCTGAAAACCATCCACCCACATTTCAATGACAGTATCCAAAGGCGTGGCTGAAATATTGTTCTTGGCTAAATGCTGGCGATAAAAAGGCATAATCACCGTCACCTGATGTCCCAAGCTTTGTAGGGCTAAAGGTAATGAACCTGCCACATCAGCCAATCCACCCGTTTTGGCAAGTGGTGTGGCTTCAGATGCAATAAATACGATGTTCAGTTGTGCCATATTTTCCTCCAACCCATGTAAGACAAACGCACTTTAACAGATAAGTTTATTTTTATCTTCTATCCTTTGATGGCATCAGCAAAGCTTTATAAACATTAGCTTTTACATCATTATTAGGCTAAGTTACCCCTGTTATAAGGTTTTTTCTTTGGAGGAATGGGATGTCTAAGTTAACACAAATGGCAAGTTGGAAAGCACTAGCGGCACATGCAGAAGATATGAAAAAAGTGCATATGCGTGACTTGTTTGCCCAAGACCCCAATAGGTTTGAGAAATACTCCTTAAAACTCAATGATATTCTAGTTGATTACTCTAAAAACCTGATGACCGAAGAAACTAAAACCAAACTTCTAGATTTGGCTAGAGAGCGCGATTTAGAAGGCTGCATTAAACGCTTGTTTGATGCCAAAAAGATTAACACTACAGAAAACAGACTGGTGCTGCATACAGCACTACGCAACCGCTCCAACTATCCCATGATTGTGGATGGAAAAGATGTGATGCCAGATATAAATGCAGTGCTCGCCCGTATGCGCACACTTGTTGATACCGTACGTTCTGGCGAATGGCTTGGTAGCACGGGCAAACCCATTACTGATATTGTAAACATTGGTATTGGTGGCTCAGATTTAGGCTCGGTGATGATGACAGAAGCCCTCAAACCATACGGTAGAGCTGGTGGTTTGCATGTTCACTTTATTTCCAATGTGGATGGCACACATGCTGTCGAAGTCTTACGCCACTTACATAGGGAAACCACGCTGTTTGTCATTGCATCCAAAAC
>JALUWH010000309.1 GCA_027019685.1 Ghiorsea sp.
CATCAAGCCCGCCGATAACTTGCTCTTTTTCAAAGCTTGCAGGATAACCTTCTGAGGAGACAACGACACACAATGCTTTTTTATCATCCCATTTAAGCTTCACACCATCCAAACGTGATTCAGCAGCAGCAAGTAAGACTTCACCCAAATCAGATTGGAGGCGGCTCATCAACGGTTGACACTCAGGGTCACCAAAGCGCACGTTAAACTCTAAAGTTTTGATGCCTTTGTCTGTGAGCATCACACCAGCATACAAAGTGCCAATAAAGTTGGCTCCGCGTGCTTTGAGGGCGGCAATAATGGGTTTGGCAATGGTATCCAATACTTCTTGTTCAACTTCGGCTGTTACACATGGGGCAGGGCTGTATGCACCCATACCACCTGTGTTGGGGCCTTTGTCGCCATCCAAGAGTGCTTTATGGTCTTGAGATGATGCCAAGGGTAAAATCGTATCGCCAGATACAATAAATAAACATGATGCTTCTTCACCTTCTAAAAACTCTTCAATCACCACTTGTGAACCTGCATCACCAAAGCTGTTGCCAGATAACATATCGTTGCTGGCTGCAATGGCTTCTTCTTCGGTTTGAGCGATAATCACACCTTTACCCGCAGCCAAACCAGATGCCTTGATAACAATAGGTACACCGATTTTACGAATGTAGGCGGCAGCTTGTTCAGGGTTAGTATGGGTTTCAAAAAAAGCAGTAGGTACGCCTGCTTCATCCATCAAAGCTTTAGAAAATGACTTGCTGCCTTCCAACTCAGCAGCTGCTTGGTCAGGGCCATACACGGCAAAGCCTTCAGCACGAAGTTTATCTGCTAAACCCAATACCAGTGGTACTTCAGGACCAACAACAATAAGCTTTGGCTTTTCTTCACGGGCAAGGTTCATCAAGCCATCAATGTCTTCTGCACCAATATTGATACAACGTGCTTCGCGTTTGATACCTGGGTTTCCAGGTGCACAAATCACTTCGCTTACCGATTCAGAGCGATTGAGCTTCCAACACAGTGCATGTTCACGCCCACCGCCGCCAACTACCAATACTTTCATCTTTAATGTCCTCGTTGTTTCCTTTTTTCAATCTTATCTTTTGCTGTTGAATAAGCGTTGTTACATTTTATATTTACGTTGTAAGTCACGTTTGACATCACGTTCTTTGCTGTCTTGCCGTTTGTCATATAATTTCTTACCACGGGCTAAACCAATTTCAATTTTGGCATACCCGCGTTCATTAAAATAGATTTTAAGGGGAACCAATGTTAGCCCTTTTTCTTTTAATTTGCCGATGAGTTTTTCAATTTCTTTTTTGCGTAGTAAAAGTTCTTTGGTGCGGGCAGGGTCAACGGGGTTGTTGCGTGCTGCAGGTTTGTAGGGGCTGATATGGCAACCAATCAACAACAGTTTGTCATTACGAATGACGCAATGTGCTTCCTTGAGATTGGCTTGCCCAGCGCGTAAAGATTTGACCTCAGGGCCAGTTAAAATCATGCCTGCTTCATAGGTTTCAAGGATGTGGTATTCGTGCCGTGCACGTTTGTTCAAAATTGCCATGGGCGAATGGTATGAATTAAAGGGCTAAAGTCATCAAAGCTTTGCTTAAACCAAAAATGATAGGGCCGAGCACGCTTTGAAACACTCCCAAAGCCAACAAAGCAATGAGGATGAAAAAACCATAAGGTTCGATTCGGGAAAGTTGATATGCCCAAGGTCCAGGTAGTAAACCTACAGCAACACGCCCACCGTCTAAGGGAGGTAAGGGAATGAGGTTAAAAAGAAACAATACAACATTAATAAGGATACTGGCTTGACACATCATTGCCAAAGGTTCTGCAAACCAACGCAAAGCATCAGGCATATGAATTGTAATCCAGAGTATAAGTGTGGATATGAGGGCAAGGGCAAGGTTGGTTAATGGCCCTGCAAGGGCAACCCATACCATATCACGTTTAGGGTTGCGTAATTTATTAAAGTTGATGGGTACAGGTTTTGCATAGCCAAAAATAAAAGGTGCACCCATAACCAATAGAGCAAGCGGGATGAGCACAGTACCAATGGGGTCGATATGCTTGATAGGGTTAAGGGTTAAGCGACCCATCCAACGCGCGGTATCATCGCCTAGTTTATTTGCAACCCAACCGTGGGCATATTCATGTAAAACAATTGCCAATAATACGGGCAAAGCCCAAATGCTGATGTTGTGTAAAATGCTGGCAATATCCATGTTAGTTTTCAACCTCTTTTAGTGTGGGTAAATGTGCTTTAATGTGTTGAATGACGATGTCGCGTTCCTCATTTTGATAGGCAATAGCAGGGTGTAACCCCCAGACAGGTTTGGGCCAAGCAACATCACTTTTATAGCGTGCAATATGATGGATATGCAATTGTGGAACCATATTACCAAGGGCTGCAATGTTGATTTTATCTGCTTTAAATGCTTGTTCAATAGCGGTGGCAAGTAAGGAAGATTCTATGATGAGTTGTTGCTGTTCTTGTGGTGGCAAGTGATGAATTTCAGAGATATTCTCACGCTGGGGCACCAAGATAAACCAAGGGTATTGACTATCATTGATAAGCAATAATAAACATAAATCAAACTGCCCTAGTATGAAACAATCTTGTTGAAGCTGGGGGTGTAATATCATAATGCCTCTTGGCTATAATAGTAATGTGCTTGAATCAGGTCGCGTGGTCGACCAATATCAAACCAATGGTCGTGATGAGTCATACCTGCACAATGCTGCTGTTGAATTTGTTCGCGTATAGGTTCAAGCAATGAGAAGCTGGTCTGGCTTGGGTATGTTAACAATGCTTCATCGTGCCAAAGAGATACGCCTGAAAAGGTGTAGGGTGTGGGTTGTTCTGTTGAAACCAGACCATTGTGCAATGAGAAGTCACCTTGAGTGTTGTGTCTTGGGTTGGGGACAAGTGCCAAGGCGCAGCCTTGTTTAGGACAAGCTTGTTCGAGGTCTTGTATGTTGATATGTGCCATAATATCAGCATTGTGAATCAAAACCGTTTCACCAGAGGGTAACAAATCAAGTGCAGTGCGTGCACCTCCACCTGAATCGAGAAGCTGGTCTTCATAAGAATAATATATATTGGCATTAAACTTTTCGCCATAACCTATATATTCTTGAATTTGCCTTGCATGGTGGTGCACATTAATGGCTATATCGTGAATGCCATTGCTGACCAAATGGCGAATAACACGGGCAATGGCAGGCTCACCTGCGATAAGCATTAATGCTTTGGGTTTGTGTTGGGTAAAGCTTTTTAAACGTGTACCTTTACCCGCTGCAAGTATAATGGCGCGTTGTATTCCAAACATGGCGATATATTGCCGTTTGTGGTGCTGTGCGTCTATCATATCTAGCGAATAAAATTTAGTGCTTGTAATCTTGCAAAGCCCGATTAAAGTGCGGCTCGGTTTTACTGGAGGTTTATCATGGCAAAGCGTTGTGAAATTTGTGATAAAGGCCCTATGAGTGGCAATAATGTGAGTCATGCTCATAATACGACTCGTCGTCGTTTTCTACCAAACTTGCATAATGTTCGTGCAGTTGTTGGTAGCAATACGAAGAAAATTCGTGTATGTTCAAGTTGCTTACGTTCAGGTAAAGTTGTAAAAGCAGCATAACCCACACTTTAAGTTTAAGTCCTTATTTAAAAAAGGTGCCAGTTGAAAAACTGGCACCTTTTTTTATGTTTAATTCGTTTTTAGTTGCTGTTCCTTGGGTCACCAGTTTGGTTGATGATGTGTTCATAGTATGAGACAGAATATCGTTGCACCCATGATTTAGGTGTGTTACCTATGCTGTGGCTGGGCTCTGTTGAAGGATGTTGGGTTAGGCTAAAGCTTTTTATGCCAGTTATATAAGAGTAATCAAATATAAAGGTTATTTTAGCTTCTAGGAATAAACTTTTCTGGGTTTAATGCTTGGCTGTTTCGGCGAACTTCATAGTGAAGGTGTGGCCCTGTAGAGCGCCCTGATGAACCAACACGCCCCACCATTTTTCCTGCTTCGACAACATCGCCTACTGCGATAGTAATGGCTGACATGTGTCCGTAACGGGTTCGGTAGCCATAACCATGTTCGATTTCTACAAGATAACCATAACCTTTCATCTTACCTGCATAGACAACAATGCCTCGGCTGCCTGCCAATACGGGTGCACCTAAGCGGTTGGCAATATCAATACCACGGTGCATGGCTTTTTTGCCAGTGAATGGATCCGTACGAATTCCAAAATATGAACTTAACCAGCCGCCCTCACTTGGCCATGTGTGTGGGCGAGCATTTTTTTCGTCAATGTTGTCTTGTAGTATATAATCAACAGCCATAAGCTGTGTGTTCAGTGATGATATTTGAGCATCAATATATTTTACTTGGTCAAATAGCTGAATGTCAGCAGTTTGATTTTCATCGGGTATACGTGGGCCACCAAAAGCGGGTTGCACATTAAAGTTAAACTCAGATTTTGCCAGTGAAGGGGATGCTTCAACTAGGCGTTTTCCTAAAGAATCCAGCCGCGATAGGCGGGCTTGCATTTGCCCTAAAGAGCGTGCATACACTGACATTTTGTCTTCTTCTTCTTTGAATTGTGTTTCAAAGTCAGATTTCAATTGGGCAAACCGTTGGCGTTCTTTTTGTATAGTTGTTTGTGATAACAAAAGATTATCGCGAAGTTTATAGTTTGAAAAAAGACCGTAAACGCCTAAAAAACCAAAGGAAAGAAATAGGAGGGCGGATAAGATTATAAGGCGTAATCTCATCTTGCTTAAACGGTATGTTTTGGTTTGCCCAGTATCAGGCACCAACATGATTGAAAAATGACTCACAAACACAGTCTCCTATTCATAATATCTTAGCAGGATTGCGGTTACTAATAAAGACACCTTAGTTCGTCAAGTTTAACTGTGGCAGAATGACTCACTTCAAGCCTTGTGTATATTGGGTTTGACATAAGGTGAGGTGAGGCATCATGCTTGGCTTTCTATGAGTACATTATCATCAATACCTGCATATTATATTCGGCGTTCTGCATTCCAATCGCTACTGCATCAAGCACTGACGCAGCAAGAGGGGAAAGCTTTTTTTGGGCTGCTTGGAAGTGAAACAAAACAAGCGCATACACTTGATAAAGTGATAAGTTTAGCGTCAATAAAACAAGTGAAAACGGAACTACAAGATTGGCAGAGGGATGGTGTGACTTGTGTGGGTGTATTTTTGATGCAGGGAGAGGTTTTTCCCGATACGATATATAAGTATATGCCGAATCCATATATATGTTTGTCTGTAAAATTGGATGAAAAGGGTAGATTAGACCTTTTGGCAGATTTGTGTGATCAAGCTAACCAAAAACAAAGTACCTTACCGCTAAGTTTGATTGAAGATGGACAGCAAGCAAGCTATGCATAGGTTCGCCGCATGAGAATCTGTCATATTGGCTTAAATTATAAGACTGCACCTGTTGAGTTGCGTGAGCGCTTGGCTGTGCCCGAAGCAGATATTAAAGACATTTTGCGCCGAAAAATTGCCAACCCTGCTATTCGTGAAGCGGCGTTGTTATCGACATGTAACCGTGTTGAAATGACTTTAGTTACACATGACCCCGATGCAGCCATTGCTGTTGCTCATGAATGGTTTGCCAATAAAGCAGGTATGCCCTTATCCGATGTGATTGAGCATTTGTATGCACATACCACAGACGCAGCGATTCGCCATTTATTTTCTGTAGCCTCAGGCTTGGACT
>JALUWH010000310.1 GCA_027019685.1 Ghiorsea sp.
ATTGTGGTGTGTTAAGCTTTAAGCCTACTGCATTGCCACCTGCATCAGCAGAGCGTTTTTTCTGCAAATATGCAGTGTTGAGTTGAAGGCGATATTTAGCATTGTCTGGGGCGAGGTTTACAGCTTTTTCGAAAGCTGTAATAGCCAAATCAAAAGATTGACGTGCAAGGTATATATTACCACTTAAAATTAGCGGTGCAGGATTACGTACATCCAATAACATCGCTTTGTCTGTAGTCGCAATCGCTTCATCATACATGTGATTATCAATATATGCTTTACTCAAAGCGAGATAAACGTCCATGTTAGCTTCTTCAATGCTCATGGCTTTTTTCAGTGTGGCAATGCTGGCCGGAATCATACCACGTGCACTTTGCACTTCGGCCAACACGAGGTATGCATCAATGGATGATGGGTTGATTCTAAGCGCTTCTAGCGCTTGTTTATCCGCTTCAATCATATTACCCATAGCAATAGCAGCACGTGCTAACCCCAAACGCGCAGTGATGTTTGATTTATCAATGGTAACCGCACGTTTATAATGCTCTCGGGTACAAGGTAAATCTTTTTTGGCTTCACACGCTGTGGCTAATCGCATATGTACATCAAAGTTATTATCATCCACAGCATTGGCTTTTACGAGGAACTCAGTTTCACGCGCAGGTTGATTGAGTTTGGCATAAGCATTGGCCATAGATAACCAAATGTTGGCGTTGTTTGGGTCTGTTTGCCCAGCTTTTGCTAACATAGCTAAAGCTAACGGTGCTTTGCCTTCGGCGAGTGCTACTTGACCTAAAATATAATAAGAGGTGCTTTTAAGCTCAGGGATGCCTGACATACGTGTTGCCAAGGTGCGTGCATCAGCAAGGTTTCCTTTAATCAAATGTAGTTTGGCAAGCTCAGCTAGTGCTTGTTGATGTTTTGCATCCAAATTTAATGCGCGTTCATAAGCAACGATAGCATCATCATACATCTGATATTTGGTGTATGTGCGTGCAATTTCAAGCCAAGAGTTGATGTTGTTACCAGCAAGCTGGGTGGCTAAAAGTAATTCAGCTGTCGCATCTTTTTCAGCGCCTAGTTTAAAATTGGCATCAGCAAGTGCTAAGTGCCAAGTGGGTGATGTTGGCTCAAGGTTAACGGCCTGGCTAAGGTAATAAATTGCACTGGGCACATCATCTAGCTGCATTAATGCGTGTGCAGATAAACTGTATAGGTAGGCATCGATATTTCCATTGGCTTCTGCAGTATCAACCAAAGATTTTACATCCAGCCACGCTTCTTTTTGCATTAAAGCTTCAGCTTGAAGATAAATGGATTGTTGTTGCCAAGATGTAAATTCCCCAAGTTTTTTAAAGGTGAAGCTAGCCTCATCAAAGCTGTGTAGAGCCATTTGTGTTTTACCAAGGTATAGCCAAGCTTGTGCATGTTTAGGGTTAGCTAAGGTTGCCTCACTTAATAAATCTAAAGCATGTTCATAATCATGAGCTATAAATGCACGATACCCCAACCAAAAACCATCTTGATAAATAGTGGATAATACGCTGTTTTTACCCAGCGGTGTAGATGCTGAAATTCTGTATTCTGTGAATGGGAATTTTTCACGGTCAAGTGTGATTTCTGGTTGAACACTCTGTTGCACCATTTGGAATGGAGAGGAAATATCTTTGCGTCCGTAAATATTATAATAACCATTAAAATGATTACTTGCTGCCAGCCACTGTAGATGTGCCTGCTTTTCATCACCCGTGATGCTAATGTTCCTCACCTTTTTGGGTGGGAAAAGAGCAATGAATGTATGGCGAGCATGGTTTGCAGTGTCAAGTATGGTAATCACATTGGGCTTGGAAGAGATAGGGTTAAATATCCAGTTGCCATCATTGCCAAATAGGCTTCCAGATGCTTTAAATAAACTTAAAGTTGGCTCCACACTAAGATTTAAGTTGATACTAACAGTGCTTTGTAAGGCTTGTTTTGCCAAAGTTTTTAATTGGGAGACAGAGTTGGCTTGCAGTTTTGTATTAGATATTGCCCATTGTTTGTCATAACCAGCTTGTGCTTGTTGAGAGCTTGGTGAAAAACGATAAACATATTGATTATTATGATATACCCAAACACTAAGTGGGTTGTTGGCTGTAGAAACCATGGCATACAACATATTACCTTGGCTTGTCATAATATCATGAATGGTTAAAAATTCATGGCGGTGCTCTGCGGGGTAGCCCAATTGTTTCAGTAGCTTACCTTTGCTGGAATATACAAGAATTTTTCGAAGCTCTGCATCGGCAACATAGACATCACCATTGCTGCCAACAGCAACAGCCGTAGGTTCTTTCAATGTGACAGAATCACCTTTGGTATTACCTATAGACTGCTTAAACAAACCATTGCGGCTAAACACTTGGATACGTTTGTTGCCTGTATCTGCAATAAAAACAGCATTTTGCGTTACGGTTAAAGATGAGGCATCTGATACATCACCATCACGCCGACCTTTGCTGCCAAAGGCGAATTTAAATTTTCCTTCTTTATCAAATACTTTAACCCCTTTATTATCTAAAATGAGCAGTTCATTTTGGTCAAAAGTAGCTTGGACAGGGTCGTTAAACTTGCTGTTTAACTGTTGTAACACAACGCCATCATGTGAACGGATAGAAACACTATCGTTTTTTGTATTTAGGCACAAAATTTGTTCTGCACCATAAATGTAAGACTTTTCACAAGCTGATAATAATACGGAAGAAGGCAGTATGCTCATGTGGTCTTGTTCAAGACTTAGGTAACCAGTGTCTTGCCAATCCAGTTGGAAGATTTCAATTTTTTTATTGCCTTGGTCAGCAACATAAAGCTTACCATCCACATCCAATGCTAGGCTACCTACACGTTGAAACTGTCCTCTTCCTTTGCCGTTGGTGCCAAAAGAAGATAAAACTTTCATGTTTTCCCAATCGATTTCTAAAATATGCCCACTTTTCTTTTCGGCAACAATCAATACACCATCAGGGCGCACCGTCATGGCAGTAAGCTTGGCATTATTATGTTCAAATAGTTTGAACTCATCTTTACCAAGTATGGTGTCTAATTCACCCAGAGCTGAGTAAATAGATATTCTACCGCCACCCGTTTCATCCAGTACATATACCCTACCTTTGCGATCCACTGCAATATGCGTGATATGTTTTAAATTTAAATCTTCTGAAGTGCCTGTAGCATCATCACCAAAGGTGAATAAAAACAAGCCCTCTGGGGTAAAAGCGGATATTCTATCATTGCCAGCATCGGCAATATATATGATGCCATGTTTTGACCATGCTGCGGCAATTGGGTTATCGATTTGACCTTCTTGATTACCTTCTTCAGAAAAAACATTCCAGCTGTCTTTGGTGCTCACCAAAAAATGTGCATTGCGTGTGTCGGTGAGGACAAAACGTTGATCTGAGATAGGAATTAAACTACTGAACTTCTGATTTTCATTACCCTTTTGGAATACACTGGGTGCTTCGCCAGCGCGCCATTGGTAGGCAATATTATGTTTATCTGTAATCCACAAAATACTATGGTCTGCATAAAGGGATGAAATATTGTTGCTTGCAATACCAGTCAATTGGTCGGCTGAAATACTGTCAACGATTGTGGGTGTTGCTTGTGCAGGAGCAGAAATGAGCAAGAGTAAACCAACGGTGAAGCCTAAACTTAGTTGTTGGGTTAAGTGTCTAATCATGTTGCTCATCCAGTCATACTCCTTGGTATTTCATCATATCATGCGAGTACTGAAATAAAACGCTTCCAGTCTCTTTTTGTTGCAGGATAGCCGAATCTTAACCAACCTGCCAAGCTATCCCATTCAGGGAAGCGGCGGACAAGTATGCGTGATGAAGCAAAGTCGGGCAACTTGTCTTTGGGTCTGGCAAGGACAAAACTTGTACAACCTTGTCGAACTTCCCAATTATGCTGTGCTAATGTATCAAGCATTTGCTGTCTTAATGTGACAATGTGTGCATCACGCTGCGCAGCTTGGGGAAGTAGCTTGGGTAAAAGGTGTGCTGCAAGTGTGGATGTTGGCCATGGTGGAAGCCATGATTGCAAGCTTTGAATGTGATGTTGTTCGGCAATGATATAACCCAAGCGTAATCCTGGAATGCAGAAGGTTTTGGTTAATGAACCAAGGCGGATTACATCAGGCAATATGCCTAGTGTTTGTCGTTCAGCAAATGGCATATAAGACTCATCCAATACACCGTGACGCTGCTTAGGAAATGTTTCTTTGTGTCCAAAGGGATTGTGTGGGCTGGTCATCCATACGCAATCCGCATTGGGGTATGTTGTAGCCTGCATATCTACAGCGATAACCTGACAACCCGCACGTTTTGCAGCTCGGATGGGCTCAGCATAACAGGGCTGTTTGATTGCCATACTTTGCCACTGCAATGCTTGAGGCAACACCTCAATTGCAGCTTGTGCACCTGCAATGATTACGGTGTTTTCAGGCGCAACGTTCATGAATGCTGCCAAAGCAGAACGTGCAGGTTCACCAAGCCTATCAGGGTAATGAGCAACCAGATGACTGTTTTCCTTGAGCCAATCACCTAACCATGTTGGAGGGCCTGCGGGATGTAAACCTGTGGATAAATCAAGGATGTCAGCGGGATTACACCCCCATTGTTTGGCGACTTCTTCAATATTGCCACCGTGGGGTAAGTTTACCATGGCATACTTATGTTATTGGCATAAAGAATGCCAATATACAGTAAGCTTAACATCGTATAAACACTTCGATTGCTGATATTGATAGCTTGCTGGATATGTGCTGTTGTCATGGTTTGTGCATTGTTGCCCATGTAGGCACGATGTTCTGTACCTGTATCACGAATGACATCACCGCCCAAACGAATATCCAATAAAAATGCCATGGCTGTTTCTGGGAAACCTGCGTTGGGTGATAAATGTTGTTTGGCTTGGTGGTATATGCTGGGTATTTTGTTGAGTAGCCGTGGTTGCTGCAGTAACATGAATAAAGCTGTGATACGGGCAGGAAAAAAGTTGGCAATATCATCTATTTTCGCCGCAAACCAGCCAAAATAAGTATATTTTTCATTTTTATAGCCCCACATGGCATCCAAAGTGTTAATCATGCGATAAACCCATGCGCCCCAACCACCCAGTAAGATAAACCAAAATAATGGGGCAATGATGGCATCGGAAGTGTTTTCCGCTAAAGATTCAATGCTGGCTTTGTGAATATCTTGCTGGTTCATTTGTTCCGTGTTGCGCCCAACAATCATGCCAACCTTGGTTTTTGCATCTTCAATATTGCTTGCTGAGGCGATGTTTTGGGTATGTTCAATCAGTGATTTCCAACCCAAGGAAAACCATAATAATAAAGCTTGGAAAAAAACGGACACCCATGGATGACCATAAGCAAGGTGATACCAAAGCGTGATAAAAATACTTAAAGAGCCAAACAATGTGAGAAACCAAGCAAAAAATCCTGAAAATCTGCTATTTTTCCATAAAAGCTTCTCAATTTGTTCGGCAAAGTTACCAAAAGTAGCAACAGGGTGCCAATGCGATTTTGGGTCACCCCATATATATTCAAAGGCGAGGGCAAGACTTAGTGTCCAGAATGCATGGTCAAAAAACAAGAGAGTTAAACAACCTGAATGGGGATAATATTGTCGCGGTC
>JALUWH010000311.1 GCA_027019685.1 Ghiorsea sp.
CTATGATTTGGAAGACCCATGGGTAGCACCGGGTGAAGACATGTGGCGTTGGTCAGTTTCCCCTGAAAATGCGCCTGATACCCCAGAAGAAATTGAGCTGACTTATAAAGGTGGTGATATTGTTGCCGTGAATGATAAAACTATGACCCCTGCGGAAGTATTGTGTGAGCTTAATCGCTTGGGTGGAAAACATGGTATTGGGCGCATTGATATTGTCGAAAATCGTTATGTGGGTATGAAGTCGCGCGGTTGTTATGAAACACCAGGTGGCACCATTATGCTTAAAGCGCACCGTGCGATTGAATCCATTACGGTGGATAGGGAAGCAGCACATTTGAAAGATGAGTTGATGCCACGATATGCTAAACTGATTTACAATGGTTATTGGTTTGCCCCAGAAACACGCATGATGCAATCAGCCATTGATGCCTCACAAGCTACCGTGAATGGTGATGTTCGGCTGAAACTATATAAAGGTAATGTGATGGTGTTGGGTCGCCGCTCGGATAATTCATTGTTTGATGAACGTTTATGTACTTTTGAAGACGATGAAGGTGCTTATAATCAGCAAGATGCAGATGGTTTTATTAAACTCAATGCATTGCGTTTGCGCATGAATCAGTTGGCAGGTAAATAATATGTCCGATGTAGCTTATGCCAAACCGATTCGTGTTTTTCACTCGATATTTGCATTTTGTATGCTCACTCAGCTTGCTGTGGGCACATTGATGGACGTACCCGAAGTAGAGGGTGAGCATGAAGCATCAACCTGGATAACCTCGGCCTTTGCGCATGAAGCAGAGCATGGCATGGGATCCGTTGAAGAAACATTGGGTTTCCAAGTGCATGAAATATTAGGTTTAGTGATTGGTGGGTTGCTTGTGTTGCGTTTATTATTGGCGATGACTTCATTACCTGGTGCCAATTGGCGCAAATTATTCCCGTGGTTGTTTGCGGATGGGCGGCAAGCATTGAAAGATGAAGTGCAAAGCCAGTTATCAAGCTGGATGAAGTTCAAGCTAGCAGCTCCCAAAGATGGCGAAGTCGTTGCCCGAAGTGTGCATGGTTTTATCTTGTTGTTTTCTTTGGTGATGGCAGCGACAGGTTTACAGTTATACTTGGGTTGGAGCACAATAGCACCACAAACCATGTGGATAGAGCTTGTTGCAGAGGTACATGAAGCTGCAGTGACAGTGTTGGAAGCACTACTTGTAGCACATGTCTTGGCTGTGGTACTGCATCAAATGCAAGGGCATAATATTCTTGCGAGGATTAAGCCTTAACTCCGAGAGTGCAGTGCTTACATTATTTGTAAGTCAGTTAACTGTCCCATAATATAAAGTGATGCGTGATACTTTATTTGCCTGATACTCCTATCACACTCATTCTCGAGTGTTTTAGAAAGTCAAGATAAGGGTTGCATATGTTGAAAACTATTTGTTATATATTGTTAAGTACATTTTTAGTTAGTTGTGAAAGCAGCACACCAACAACAGCAGCAACAGCAACATCTACAGAAGTTCTAAGTTTTACAGGCTCAACAACAGTGGGCATGCCCTATACATTGACGGTTACAACACTGAAAACCAACCCAGTTTTTACCTTAACCAATCCTCCGGAAGGCATGACAATCAATACGGTGACAGGCAAAATATATTGGACACCAACACCTAATCAGACTGGTATTTATGCCATTACTATTGATGTTTCAGGTATTGCCAAGACGCTTGATCTCACAGTCAATGCAGGCGTAATTACAGCACCCAATGCTATTTTTATTTCGCCTACAGGTAACAATGCCAATATGGGATCTTATGACTTTCCGTTGTCTGATACTAAGTCGATTTGCAAGTTGGCAACAGGGTTAACTGTGCCCGCAGGAACAACGATTTATTATCGAGGAGGTGTGTATCATAACCCTGGATTTGGTACAGGGCTTTATAATAGTTCGATTGCCCAAGTGGATTGTATGGGTACGCCCAATAACCCTGTAATTTTGAAGCCTTGGGGGAATGAAAAACCAACCATTGAGTTTGATTCATTCACAGGTATGCGTTTAGCTGGGAATTATTTGGTGTTTGAAGGCTTTGAAGTGAAAGGTATGGCTAAGAAAATTACTTACCTTGATGCAATTAATCACTGGTGGGGCACGCCCAAATATTTCAATGGCAATGGGATTGTCGCCAATGGTCATCATATCACGGTTCGTAATAATATTGTGCATGATATACCTGCTTCAGCGATTTCTGCGGATGGCAACGTGGATTATTTTGTGGCGGATGGGAATATTGTGTATGACAGTGCATGGTGGACGATTAAAGGCACAAAAGGCATTGGTGTGGTCAATGCCAATTCTTTTGATGGTACGACTACGCAAAATATTAAAATCACCAATAATCTTATTTTTGGCGTGGAAAGCCGTATTTTTTCACGGGTATGGTCGAAAGGCATTGCAACATTAACCCTTGATGAAGGTGAAGCTGTTTTAGTACAAATCAATACAGGCACATATCGTGGCGGATATTTGATTAAAGATAATTTTATGCTGCATAATGGTAAAGGCGTTGTGGTTAATAAAACGAATAATGCCGATATTTATGCCAATACACTTTATATGAACGGCACGACTATTTCGGGAAGTAGCAAAGGTATTCGTGGTAATACAACGAATAATGTTACCGTTCAATATAATGCGGTGGAAGTGCCTGTGGATGTGTATTCAAATGCTTACAGCATGGGAAGAAGTACTTTAACCGCGTTGATAAGCAACTATATGGTTGGCGGGGATACGCTAAGAACAAGCTATGTTCCATTGTTAGGGAATAATTTTGTTACAGCGATTTTTTATAACCCTATCAATCTTGATTTTTCTGTTTTGCCAAGTTTACCGCAAAATATTGGTGCATCTCAAGCTGTTTGGGCAATGCTAAAAGCGCGTGCCGATGAGTATGGTATTACTATCAAATCAACAGGTTGGGTTCCTGATTATAGGCAGCAAACCATTGATATTGAAAATCGTATTCCTACAGGTACAGTGATTGATAAAATTACCAAACCTAGTAGCTGGCTGTTAAGTAATATCCCTACAGTTGGTGTAACGGATGGTCGTCCTGCCAATTTTGAGTTGAGAATTGTGCATCCGTAAATTCAAACGCTATTACTATAGATAGAATAGAAGCAAATTTAGCGAGCTAATTCTTTATTAAGTAACAATAAAATTCTATTGAATGTTTGCTTGCGCTCTCCAAGCATACCGAAGACTTCTTTATCTACAGATTCAATCGCTAAGATTGCTTGGGGCATGATAATAAGTGACTTTTTTGTTAAGGATAGGGCTTTGATACGGGCATCCTTTTTGCTTTGATTGCGCTTGACCAAGCCACGTTCTTCCAACTGACGTACAGCCTTAGAAAATGCCATTTTATCAATGCTCATAAGTTGTGTCACTTGCGCTTGAGAAGGTTGAATGCCTTGCTCTTCAAACCAAGCAATGGATGCCATCATGACAAACTGGGTGTGAGTGATGTGATAAGGTTCTAGGGCTTTATGAACCCGTTTTTGCCATTGTTGGTGTAGTTTCCAAAACTGAAAGCCAACACTTTTTTGCGGTGTTTGTACGTCAAATATACTCATCACTTCCCCATAAGTAAACTCATTTACATTTGCGATGTCTAGCATCAGTTGCTGGAAGTTGCACATATAGTAACAAGTGATACTATATGTCTCAATGAAATTAAGAAAGGAGATAAAAATGGAAATAGTTTTGTTCAGTGCCGTCATCCTAAGTTTTGCTGCTTTGATATTCCTTATGAGAAATCAGCAATGGAGCCAGTCATACAGCAAACGCGTGAAAGGTTTAGAGGCAAGCCAAGTTTGGAAAGTTTGGAGTGATATTGACCAATGGCATGTATGGCAATCGGATATAGAATATGCAAAGCTAGAGGGAGACTTTGTCGAGGGAAGCCACTTCAAGCTGAAACCCAAAGGCGTATCAGAAGTCGATATTCAGTTAATTCAAGTTGAAACAAACAAAGTATTTACAGACCAAACGAACTTTCCTTTAGCCAGAATGTATGGCAAACATGAGTTTATCCAACATGGTGATGAGCTGAGGTTAAAACAACCATGAGTGTTCAAGGCTTCTTAGGTTTTGTGTGGAGAAAAATTGTTGCTGAGGATATTGCTAATGGTATGCCCGAGCAGACAGACCATTTGATTCGTCAGGTGGAAAGAAGTGAATAAGACAGCATTTAAACATGATAGACCCAATGATAGCGCAGGCTTTTTATTGTGGCAGGTGACATCTTTATGGAAGTCAGAGCTTGAAAAAGTCTTTACCTCATATGGGATTACTCAGCTTCAGTTTGCTGTATTAGCATCCTTAAAATGGTTTGAAGAGCAGCATCAAGAAACAACACAAGCCCATATTGTTGAACATGCTAAAATCGATAAAATGACAGTGTCTAGGGCATTAAGAAAGCTTGAAAAGCTTGGGTGGGTGGCAAGAGAAAGGTCGAATCATGATGGAAGAGCTCTTGGCATTGGTTTGACTGAACAAGGGAAAGACAAGGTTAATCAAGCTATTGTTGATGTCGAAGCTGCAGATGACAGATTTTTTGCAGGTTTGACGGAACAAAATTTGTCTACATATAAAGACCTTACAGTATTATTAATACAATCGCGAATGCAGTT
Organism: Ghiorsea sp.; assembly: GCA_027019685.1. Taxonomy (GTDB): domain Bacteria; phylum Pseudomonadota; class Zetaproteobacteria; order Mariprofundales; family Mariprofundaceae; genus Ghiorsea. Next base: position 4,693 of record JALUWH010000311.1, read on the forward strand.
ATGAAGTATTGGGTTGGTGTGGCTTCAAAAGAACATGTGCTGCGCGGCGTGCAAGGTGGCTTTTGCCAGCTTTGTCATGGTAAGGCATACCCTCTAAAACGTATGGCAGTGGGTGATTGGATAATCTATTATTCATCCAAAGAAAAGTTTGGTGAAAAAGAGCCTTGCCAACAGTTTACAGCCATTGGGACAGTTGTGGGCGAAGATGTGTATGATGTTGCAATGGCAAAAAATTTTGTGCCATTTCGCAGGGATATTCAGTTCCTTGATTGCAAATCCACACCGATTCGACCGTTAATTGAGCAGCTTACGTTTATTCCAGACAAGAAACGATGGGGTTATCCATTTCGCTTTGGTCATTTAGAAATCAATGAAGCAGATTTCAAATGTATTGCTGAACATATGGGTGTACTTTAAGTATCGCAATTTCTTATACACGTGGTGCTGATATGTATAGAGTAATACATTTTTGTATACACGTACCACTGACGTGTATAGAATAATGCACTTTCCTATACATATTCTGCTGGTATGCATAGGAACAATGCACGTGCTGTAGGAGATTGGTATGAAAGAAAGTGTTGTCCTGCTATTGCCTCCGATTCAAGACCTAGAAAGTAAAACTGTGCTTAAAAAAGCTGCTTTAGCACATAGGTATTTGGCAGAGTTAAAAGGTTTAGTAGCCAGCATTCCCAACGAAAATATTCTCATTGATACACTTACATTACAAGAAGCGAAAGACAGCTCGGAAATTGAAAATATTGTTACGACTCATGATGAACTTTATAAAGCAACATTATTTTCTAAATTTGTTGGAAGTGCGGCTACAAAAGAGGTTAGTCGATATGCATCGGCATTAAAATTGGGTTTTGCAAATGTTCAGAGGGATGG
>JALUWH010000312.1 GCA_027019685.1 Ghiorsea sp.
TTCTTCTTCAAGTTGTGGCTCCCATTCTGAAGCTAAATCAGCAAACAAATCAGGCAGGAAAACTTCCTGCATATTGATGACGACTTCTCCCGCATCCAAACGAGATACATCAAGCAAAGCATTTAAAAGCTCGCCAACAGCTTGGCTAGACTTTTTAGTCTTGTTTAATATTTGCAAGTGACTTTCTTCGGACAATTCGACCTCTAATGCGCCCAAATAAAGATCTAAGGCATGTAACGGTTGCCTTAAATCATGACTTGTTGCGGCTAAGAATCGGGACTTATCTCGGTTGGCTTTGTCGGCTTCAGCTTTTTTGATCTCCAAGTTGCGCATTAAATCATCATTTTCATAGCGCTGTTTAATCGCATTGCTGATTAAACGAACGGTGCGAATGGAATGGCCGATATTAAAGGCGAGAAACCACAGCAATAAGATGGCAACATAGGTGAAGTTCTCGCCTTCTATGGTTAAGCGCAGGAATAATAAGGTGAGCGTAGGTAGTGCAAAGCTGAAAAACGCAAGCGGCACAACAGACAGTGATACATTGCTTGCTGCAACCATACCAAATAGAATAATAATGATGGCAGACATATTGTATGCTGAAGAGAAATCATCTGCTAACCAAGGCAAGCTTCCCCAAAGTGAGCCTGATAAAAAAGCAACGCCAGCATATAGGTGGCTCCAAGATATAGCTTGGTCTAGTTTATGGATGCGTTGCTTGAATAGGGTGCGAAGCAAAGGGCCTCGTAATAATGCAATTACAGTATGCCCAAGAAGCCACAGGGCAATCGTAAGGTGCTCTTGGGAAGACCAAAGCATAGCGCCTGTAATAAAGGCAACGACCAAAGCACTAAAAGAAACGATATACGAATCTTTATAAAGCGTATGAATTCGCTCTAGCCTGATACTTTGCTCAATGCTTAGGTGGTCTTTTTTCATTACCTCTCCTCAGGTAAATCTATCATGGGTTACGCAAAAATCATCTTTTTAGCATGCCAAGCATAATATATTTTTACGGTACATTGGCTTTACCTAACTAAAGTTAGTTCAATCGACTAACTTTAGTAGGCACTTTCAAAAGGGGTGTTTTCATTCGCTATACTGCTCTTCAAGATATTTATAATGGAGGGTATGATGAAAAATAAAATAATAACATTGTGTAGTATGATTGGATTGATATGGGCGGTTGCGATGCCAATGCAGGCGCAGGCATTGCCAGGCGATATAACAACGGTCGCCTCAGGCGGCGTGTTTTTTGTAACGCCAAAAGGAGTCGGGCACGGAGCAGCAGGTGTTACATATGTTGCAGATAGTGGGTCAAACAAAGTGGTAAAAGTAACGACAGTTGGTACTGTAACGACAGTGACTGCTTTTGCAGGAACAGGTTTATCAGGTACAACGGGGGACGGTGGATTGGCAACTGCTGCAACGTTTACCAACCCATGGGATGTTGCAGTGGATACCAATGGAGATGTTTATGTGGCTGATAAAGCGGGAAATAATGTAAGGAAAATAGCAGCGGCTACAGGGATTATCACAACAGTGGTCGGCGGCACGCAAGCCGCATTTACCACGACATTGTCCGCGCCTTCAGCATTATCTATACATGCAGGCATATTGTATATCGTAGATACAGGTAATAACCGTGTGGTAAAATATAATCTTACAACGGGTTTAATTAGCATGGCGGTGAATGGTGTTGCAAACCCAGCAGGTTTTACAGGTGACGGTAGTTTTGCAACTTTAGCATCCTTGAATCTTCCGAGTGATATTTCATTTGACCCATATGGTAACTATTATATTGCAGATACTGGTAATTATCGTATTCGTAAGGTTGATGTTGCAGGAAATATATCAACGGTTGCAGGCTCTGGAGTAGTTGCTACTTCAACAACACCAGCAGGCGATTGGGATGTTGCAACGAATGTGGCATTAAACCCTCTGGGTGTCACAGTAGACACTTACGGCAATGTTTATTTTACGGATGACCATGGCGGTGGATTTGGTTATCAACGATTGGTACAAATGTTTGCAGATGGTACGATGGTCACTGTTTCAGGCGTACGATATTCTTTGTTTCCAGGAGGTGCTCTTGCAGGAGGCGCAGCTTTAGGCACAGATGCAGCTGCGAGCAAGCTTCCACTTTTTGGGTTAAGTGATGTGGAGGTTGGTGCAAATGGTGAGATTTATTTTGTTGAAAGTGGATCAAAATCACTACGAAAACTTACACCTGATAATATTGCACCAACAGGTGTATCACTAACAACGCTGCAAGCCCCTCCTGTATTTAGTTATTCGCCATTAACGGTAACCAATAGTACGAGTATAAGCTTGATGTCAGCGTGTACCGACTATTCCATGTGTGCTCAAATGCAATTCTCCAATGATGGTGTGACTTGGAATCCCTTTGTAGATTATGCGCAAACATACAGTAGTTTTTATAATGGTGTATCGTATGATGTTCCTTATACCTTGCCTACAGGTGATGGTGTGAAGACGGTATATGCTCGATTTAGGGATAGGGCAGGCAATGTATCAACGCCGATTAGCCAAACGATTACATTGGACACCACAGCACCTGCTGCTCCTATTATTTCTGTACCTGTCGCAGATTCTTATGTGAATACATGGGCAAATACAGTGTCGGGTACGGCAGAGGCGAATGCTTCACTTTCATTGTTTATCAATGGCAGCAGTTTTCCCAGCGCTGTATTTAATGTGGCGGCTGATGGCACTTGGTCGAACACACGTGCTCTAAACCAGAATGTTACAACAACATTCCAAGCCCAAGTTACAGATGTTGCAGGTAATGTAAGCCCTTTGTCAGCGGCTACTTCGGTAACATATGATACTGCACCACCAAGCATGTCATTGGCATCGACATCCCTTACTGTGGAATATGGGACTGCTTATGTACCACCAACAGTTACTGTGACTGATAATATTGATGGTGCTATAGTGCCAACGATTACGGGCGGCCCTGTTGATACTTACACTTTGGGCACTACTGTGTTGACCTATCAAGCTCAAGATAGGGCAGGTAATCTTGCTCAGCGGCAAATTGGTGTCACTGTGGTAGACACGACCCCTCCAGTTATCACCGTACCAGCAGATATTACGGTTACAGCTACAGATAGCCTTGGTATTCAAAGTGGGGACTCAACGGTTCAAGCCTTTTTGCAAGGCGCTACAGCCGCTGATAATGTGGATGGAACCCTGATTGTAAGCAATGATGCTCCAACTGTCATTCCTGTAGGCGGGGTAACCGTTACATTTACGGCAACAGACTATTCGGGTAACACAACAACGGCTACAGGTATCATTAACGTGCAGCTTAATAGTGCAGGCGGCGGTGGTGGTTCAGGCGGAGGAGGCTCGAATGGTGGCGGCGGCGATTCAGGTGGCGGTGGAGGATGTATCGCGCCTACAGTGTCAGGCTTTGGTTTGTTGCCTATGCTTGTTTTATTGCTTGGCGGGCTTGCGGTGAGGCACAAACAACAAGCGTAAGCTTTATGATGCTTTAGGTTGGAAAACGGTTGCCTGATTGGCAGCCGTTTTTGTTTGGGTTTACGAAGTAGGTGATTACTAACTTTAGTTAGCTAAAAGGACTAACTAAAGTCATAACATTCTTTAGCCCCTTTTTTGTTGGCTATAATAGTGAAAAATATCACAGGTGTTGATGTGGCTATTTTATGCAACAGAGGGAGATAGATGATGAAAATAAATATGATAAAAGCAATAATGTTGGTGTTGATTATCAGTGTTACATCTGGGTGTTCAGGAAATAAAAAGTTTGTATATAATCAAGATGCGATGCAAAAAACAAAAACAGTCGCCGTGTTGATTTATGCAGCACCGCCAACGATTGAATACCGTAGTGATCCAACTAAGGTTGAAGAAGATAGTTTCTTACAGTCGTTAGTAAAAGCTGCTACCGCGAATAATGGTGGTCAGGCAGCAACATTGGCACAAGCATCTTTTATTCAAACCATTAATGATAACAAATTTGTATTTAAGGTGTTAACGCGGGAAGATATGTTTACCAATGCAGCTTACCAGAAGGTCGCGAGTAAATATTATAACCTGACACAAGTGGTGGAAGAAGAGCCTGAACAAAGTGCGTTAGAAATAGCAGGTGATATTTTTGGGTTTGGTAAGAAAGAAGTACCTACATCTTTACCAGGTGTTGGTGCGGAAGGTCAGCCAGCTTATGGCTTGGCTTTGGATTGGAGTACTGCTCCATCTGCATTGATAGGAACACCAGAAGAAACTGCATATATCAAAGAAAGTATCCAAGCTTTGGGTGTGGATGCTGCTTTAATTATTAATGATTGGGGCTATGCCTTTTCTTGTGATGCCTGCATGGGAGGTACGGGAACAGGTAGCAGTAGCACTGCTTTTTTAGCAAGCTTGGTGAACGCGAACGGTGATGTGATTATGAATATGAGGGAATGGTTTGTGACCACGCCAACTACAGCACCCATGGTGGGTTATATTATCAACCCCTTCCAACATGAAAGTTTATTCAAAGGTCATGGCACAAGAATGGCAACTGTGTTTATGGATTATTATAAAGAAAGTACGGCTAAATAAGGTGTATATTAAGTTTATTGTTTAAACTTTATCATATTTTATGAGGGAAAAACGGCTACTGATGAGACGGCCGTTTTTTATTTGGGTTTACGTAGTAGAATATTGCAGGCACCACCTTTGCTTTGTAGAGCAGGGGTGGCGACCAAGATATAACGGGCGTATGCGCTATGCTCTAGCCATTGGTAAGTTAGGTCTTTGAGCACGGATTTACCTTGTGAGTGATTGCCTTTACCGTGAACGATACACAGATGACGAATATGTTGAGATAAGCTTTGATTGAAGAAATTGTGCAACGCTTTTTCAGCTTGAGCTTGTGTACAACCGTGCAAATCAAGCTCATGTTTGATGTTCATTTGTGCTAGGCTTTTGATGTCTTTACTTGATACACCATCACCACGAAGTAACCAAGATTCGGTTCTTTTGGGGGCTAAGCTTTGTTGTTTGATGACATGGTGATGTGTGGTTTCTCTATCTTCTAAACCACGTAAAATGTCATGTTTATGTTTTACCTTTTTAGGTTGAACGCGGTTTTCACTCTTGTTTAACGGTTGAACTTGTCCCATAAGCTCCGCAAATAAGTCCTCATCACTCATCGCGTGCAGGGCGTTCCATCAGTGATTTTAAGGCTTTTTGAGGTGAGGTATTTCCATTTAATACGGCATGAACAGCTTGGGTGATGGGCATTTCAATATGATATTTTTTAGCAAGCAATACGGCTGCTGCTGCAGTCTTTTCACCTTCAACGACTTGTCCGACATATTTGCGTGCTTCTTCAACATTGCGCCCTGATGCCAATGCCATGCCCATCTTGCGATTGCGTGACAAACTTCCTGTACAAGTCAAAAGCAAATCACCCAAACCTGATAGCCCTGACATGGTTTCAGCTTTGCCACCACAAGCTTGGGTTAGTCTTGAAATTTCTGCAATGCCGCGTGTGACCAAGGCTGCTAAAGCATTATGCCCCAAGTGCATG
>JALUWH010000313.1 GCA_027019685.1 Ghiorsea sp.
TTACGACTCATGATGAACTTTATAAAGCAACATTATTTTCTAAATTTGTTGGAAGTGCGGCTACAAAAGAGGTTAGTCGATATGCATCGGCATTAAAATTGGGTTTTGCAAATGTTCAGAGGGATGGTTTATTGACCATAAATCATGTTCTAGAGATTCATCAAGAACTGGAACAAAATAATGCAGGTATTCGGAGCGTGCCTGGAACAGCACTTAGAAATGATAAAACGGGCGATATTATATATCTACCTCCACAGAACCATCAGACTATTTTGACACTATTAAAAAATTTAGAACAGTTTGTAAATGATAAGGACTTTTGTGATATTGATATTTTGATAAAAATGGCAGTTATCCATTTGCAATTTGAAAGTATTCATCCATTTTATGATGGCAATGGTAGAACAGGACGAATTATTAATATCCTATATTTGGTTTCACAGGGGTTATTGGATATACCTGTATTATATTTGAGCCGATATATTATCCAAAATAAGGAGGGTTATTATCGGCTGTTGCAAGAGACAAGAGAATCAGGGAACTGGGAGCCATGGTTGTTGTATATGCTTGATGGTGTAGAAGTTACGGCAAAACAAACCATTGACCTTATTAAAAATATTAAACAATTGATGATGGATTATAAGCATAGAATCAGGCATGAATTACCAAAGATTTATAGCCAAGACCTTATCAATTTGTTGTTTAGATACCCTTATACAAAAGTTGAGAGTGTTGTTAAAGAAATGCAGGTCAGTCGCCTTACCGCAACAAAATATCTTAACCTGCTTGTGGATCACGGTTTGGTTGAAAAACATAAAGTTGGTCGATATAATTATTATATTAATATGCCACTATTTACGCTATTTGTAAGAAATGAATAGTTAAAGGTCTGTTTCTAACATATTCTGAATGGCATAACCTGCAGCCATAAAGCCAAAGATATTGGGCAAATAGGAAATTGTACCATTGGTAGCACGAGGCCTGGCATCGGGTTCACCAGGAATTGGTTCATGGGGCAAGGCGTTGATGGCGGGTTCAGATGAAAACACAACAGGGTAATCCAAATCACCACCTAGTTTTCGTAAATGACCACGCAATGCTCTAGCAAGCCCACAAGTGTGTGTTTTTTTCAACGTGGTGACTTCAGCTTTGGTGACATCAGTGCGCCCACCTGCACCAAGGGCTGTAATCACGGGGATATTGGCTTGCTGACAGGCATATACGAGGGCTGCTTTGCAGACAATGGAATCAATGCAATCGAGCACATAATCAGGTTTATAACATGCGAGTAATTCATCTACATTTTCAGGGTGAATAAAGTCATCATGAATATTCACGGTTGTATCGGGGTTGATATTGGCAATGCGGTCTGCAGCAATCGCTGTTTTTTTATCGCCAATATTGGATTGTAGGGCAATCAGTTGCCGATTTAGATTGGATAAACCTACCACATCATGGTCAAGCAAGGTGATTTTACCCACACCAATGCGAGCAATGGCTTCTGTGGCAGCACCACCCACGCCACCTAATCCAATAATCATCACATGTTTATTCATAATACTCTGTAGCCCTTGCTCACCAATGAGGATGTGGGTACGTTCATGTAGTATATTGGATGTTGGGCTCATAAGTTAAATAGTTCCTGTGTATTTTGACTACAAATGTTTAAAATTTCTTCGGGTTGTTGTTGGCGAAGTTTAGCCACGATATTGGCAACTAACATCATTTCTTTGGGTTCATTACGGGCATGTTTGCCCAAGCCATCGGGTGAGTCGGTTTCTAATAAGATGGATGTTAGGGGAAGCCGTGTGACCAAATCTTTTGTTTTGTTGGGGTTTGCACGAATAAGGCGTGTACCAATAGCGATATGGAAGCCTAGTTTGATGAATACTTGAGCTTGTTGCAAACTGCCTGAGAAACCGTGAATCACACCATGTGTTTTGGGATGTTCTTTTAAGCATGATGCAACCCTATCGCCAGCTTTAACACTATGGATAATCAAGGGCAAATCGTGCTTTTCTGCCAGTGCTAATTGGGCTTCAAACCACCATAATTGAGTGTCTTGTTTGGGCTTGTTGGGCATAAAATCTAGCCCGCATTCACCAACAGCAATGGCATGATCCAATAAATCATCCAACTGTTCCAAATGTGCTTCTTCATGCAAATCACAAAACCAAGGGTGTACACCATAAGCATGAAAGGTATTGCTATGTTCTGTTTGGATGCGTTGTTGTTCATCCCATTGGTGGAAACCAACGCTAGGTACAATGAATTGTTGGATGCCAATATCATGGGCTTGTTGCAATACTTGGGGTAAATCATGGCGAAAACTCACATGATCAAGGTGGCAGTGGCTATCTATCCATGCCATGCGTTATCCCTTACGTTTTATCCAAACCAATACAGCGATACCCGCAATAATCATGGCAGATGATTGCAGCATACCCATGGTGATGTTGGCAAAGATGAAGCCAAGTTGTGCATCGGGTTCACGGAAATTTTCACAAAATATACGTGCTGCTGCATAACCCAGTAAAAAGATGGCAATGCGTGTACCAACTGCCCAATCTCTTTTGCGGGTAAACCATAAAATGATAAAAAGAAGTATGCCTTCGAGTGCCATTTCATAGAGCTGACTGGGATGGCGTGGTAAATTACCAGCATGAGGGAAAATCATTGCCCAAGGTACTTGTGCTGGGTCAGCAACCCGCCCCCAAAGTTCACCGTTGATAAAGTTACCTATTCGCCCGAAGGCTAACCCAAGTGGTGCAACCACGGCAAAGCGGTCAAGTAACTCAAGGTATGGCAGATCTACGCGTTTGCAGTATATATAACCAGCAAGCACTGAGCCTAAGAATCCACCATGAAAAGACATGCCGCCATTCCATACATAAAATACTTCGATGGGATGGTCTAAATAATAAGAAGGGTTATAAAATAAGACGTACCAAAAGCGACCGCCCAAAATCACACCAAGAATCAGCCAGGTAAATAAATTTTCAAATGTTTCAGGGTGAACCACAGTGCCCCAAAGGTGTTGTTCTTTAAGTTGAATTTGCACCAGCTTCCAAGTTGACATGAAAGCAAACACATACATCAAACCATACCAATGTATGGCAATTGGCCCAAGCTGCAGGGCAACAGGGTCAATTTGGGGAGCTAACACGTGATTACCATACCATCCATAATAGCACACTACCTAAAATAATGCGATATATGACGAAAGGTCCCATGCCTACACGGTCTAAGAATTTAAGAAAGTAGTGAATACAAATGTATGCTGAGACTACAGATATGACATAACCAAGTAGTAAGGTATCAAGGCTGGCTGCTTGATTGGGTTGTTCTATCCAATCTTTGATTTTTAAACCGCCAGCCAAAAAAATCACGGGTATGGATAATAAAAAGGAAAACCGTGCTGCAGCTTCACGTGTATAACCTAAAAATAGCGCTGCTGTCATAGTGATGCCAGAGCGAGATGTGCCTGGAATTAAAGCAACGGCTTGTGCCAAACCAACAATCATGGTGTCTTTAATACCCCACGCTTGCTCACCACGCTCTCGTTTACCCATTTTGTCTGCTGCCCAAAGTAATAAACCAAAGACAATAGAAGCAATGCCTATGGTTTCAACTGAGCGTAAGTCATTTTCGATATAATCTTTAAGTGCTAAACCAGCAATGCCTACAGGAATAGTGGCAAGTCCAATCATCCATGCCATTTGTCCATCGCGGTTGGCTTTCCAATCACGTTTTTTGATGGTTTCACCCATGCCGAGTATCATTTTAGCTAAGTCACTGCGAAAATAATAGATAACGGCGGTTAATGTTCCCCAGTGTACCATGCAATCAAAAGCCAAGCCTTGATCTTGCCAAGTGGATACAAGAGGAACCAATGCCAAATGCCCTGAGGATGAAATCGGTAAAAACTCAGTTAACCCTTGAATAAGCCCAAGAATAACAGCTTGGAAGGCGCTTAAAGATTCACTCATGAATTACGGCGTTGTTGCACAGCTTGTGATAAGGTTTCTAACATGGGTGCAGTATCATCCCATGAAATACAGGCATCTGTGATGCTTATCCCATATTGAAGCGGTTTGTTCGGCTCGTTGTTTTGTCGACCTTCATTCAAGTGGCTTTCAATCATTACACCTTTGATGTGTTGGTTGCCTTTGGCGATTTGTGAAGAGACATCTTTAGCCACTTCAATTTGCCGTTTGTGTTGTTTTAAAGAGTTGGCATGGCTAAAATCAATCATTACACCTGAATCAATGCTTGCTTGCTCCAGTTTATTGACTGCAAGTGCAATACTATCAGTATCATAATTGGGTTTATCATTACCACCCCTAAGAATAATATGGCAATCTTCATTACCACTGGTGGAAAAGATGGCTGATTTTCCTTCTTTGGTCAGTGATAAGAAGTGATGGGGATGTGATGCAGCACCGATGGCATCAATGGCAATGCTAAAACCACCGTTGGTGCTGTTTTTAAAACCAACAGGGCATGATAAACCTGATGCTAACTCTCTGTGTCCTTGGCTTTCGGTTGTGCGTGCGCCAATGGCACCCCAACTGACCAAGTCTGCAACATATTGGGGTGAGATTAAGTCTAAGAATTCAGTGCCAGCAGGCACGCCCATATTATTGATGTCTAATAACAGCTTGCGGGCTTTGCGAATACCTGTGTTAATATCAAAGGAGCCATCCAAGTGGGGGTCGTTAATCAAACCTTTCCAGCCTACTGTGGTGCGCGGTTTTTCAAAATAGACACGCATGACAATAAGTAAGTCTTGTTCATATTGTTGGCGTGCTTGCTGAATGAGGGTTGCATATTCAAGAGCTGCTTTGGTATCGTGTATAGAACATGGACCGACAATGACCAGTAATCGGTCATCTTCACCATGTAAAATACGGTGAATGGCTTGGCGGGCAGAAAAAATTGTTTCTGCCGCCGCATCAGTGATTGGAAATTCTGAATGAACTTCTAAGGGTGAGCTTACTTCACGTAAGCCTGTAATACGAAGGTCATCGGTAAGATGGGATGCTGACACTTGAGCACGCTCCTTGAACAAAACAAACTATTATATATAGGGCGCATGATACTGTTTTTTTAATAAAATTCACGAGAACAGTTCTTGATAGTTAAGAAGTAATAAATTGCGGTGAAGATAGTGCAAAATTTTTGCGCCCATGGGTGAGGTTTATAAAACATATGAATATCCAATGTTTACACGTGTTTTTTAATTTATCCACAGCCTGTTGTGCATAAGTTGTGGGCAATATTTGTATAACAACACAAGAGATTGTGCCTTGTGTTCTTTCTAAGCCCAACATATAGTGGCGCACAGATAATGCGAAGATGAAGCGATTTTCATGTAAAATTCACGTTTCAGCAAGGGGACAACATCTTATGAGCCAAGTGCAACCGAAAAAACCACAGTCTATTAGCTCTGATTCAGACATGGGTATTAACGAAGTGACATTGCAGCCTGCCAGTGAAGATATTTGGGATAAGAAATACCGATTAAAAGATAAAGATGGCAACGCAGTGGAT
>JALUWH010000314.1 GCA_027019685.1 Ghiorsea sp.
TATGTTTTAAATAAGCTTGTTGATAAGTGCCTTGTTCAGCTTGAGGTACGGGTTCAATGATGCCAGTAAAGCTAATGCGAGCTAAAGCAAGCGGGGAGCTATCAGGTGTTTCGGGGGTGCAAATCATCAGCCCGACATTTGTATTGTTTTGAATGTTTTTCGTGTGCTTAGCCAAACCTGAAAGGTGGAGTACAATATCACCATTTAGTATGGCATAAGGACACATGGATGTTTCAGGGCTGTACTCACCCATGGTGCTTAAAAACGCAATATGTGTGCTTGCAATCAGGTTTTGAATATCACTTTTCCACGTGTTGTCATTCATGGGCGTAGCTTAATGGATTGTGAGTTCAAGGTCACGAATAGAGACTTTTCAACACGTCACTCCCGATTCTCTCGCAGGTGGGACCTCATCAGTTTTGTTCCTTCGTGCTCTCTCTGTGCTTCGTGGTGAGTTTGTCATTTCGACCGCAGCGTAGCGCAGTGAAGAAACCTATAGGATGCCTCCATGTTGGTCGGCATGACAGTTTGTTAGCTACAGATAAACACAGGCAAAGTAGGGTATTAACCGTCATTCCCGCGCCACCCCAGGGTGTACTCTCTTCGGCATTCACCTTAAGGCGGGAATCTATACCTATTTAGTGTCTTTGTGGTTTGTTATCTTCTGCGTAACTCTGCGACCTCAGCGTCCTCTGCGGTTGGCTATTCTTATTGTCATTTACATATCTTAAATGCAAAGTGCAGCCATGCAGCAATGGTTTGAACACATGTGGTGGAATAAGCGGCGTAAACCGAATATGGGTTGGCGTTTGTTGTCGCGTGTGTATGCGAAATTGATGCAGTATGACCAACGCAAACGCTTTCAAACTCAAGTATGTCCGCCCATACCCATGATTTCAGTCGGTAATATCACCGTAGGCGGCAGTGGTAAAACACCCTTTGTTGTATGGTTGGCAGGAGAGCTTAAAGCGCAAGGATTTAAGCCTGTATTACTATCCCGAGGCGATGGGGCAAACAACCAAGAGCCGCATGTGGTATCGGCTTATTCCAAAGCGCATGAAGTAGGGGATGAGGCTGTGTTGCTTTATCGTTTGAGTGGTTGCCCTGTGATTGCTGGGCGTGATCGCATTAAAGGTGCTGAAATGGCTGCGGCATATGGTGATGTGTTGATTTTGGATGATGGCTTTCAATATAGGCAGTTGCATAGGGTGTGTGATATTGTGCTTGTGCCTAAAGAAGGCGTGGGTAACGGTTATTTATTGCCCGCAGGACCATTAAGAGAACCCATCTCAGCACTTTCTCGTGCCAATATCATTGTCCGCACAGGGCACGGTGACTTTGAGCCTTTAACCCAAGCTAAAGAGTGGGGCTGGCAAGCAGTGAGCGCAGGTTTGAGTGATTGGAATGGCGTGTGGTCAACGCCGCTAGAAATAGGTGAAGTAGACTTGGTGACTTCCATTGCCAGACCAAGGCGTGTGCGCAACGATTTGGAAGGCTTGGGGTTTGAAATTACAGAGCATCATATATTTGATGACCATCATACTTATACAAAAGAAGATGTGGCTAAACTCTTGAAAGGTAATAGAACCATCGTCACCACGGGTAAAGATGCAGTGAAACTTTTGCCGCTGTGGGATAACACTAAACCGCTTTGGGTGCTGGAACAAAAAGCCTGCGCGGAAGATGGACTTATGGATGCCGTGAAAGAATATGTAAAAAAAGGTGCTGGAAAGAATGGCTAATAAACAAAATAAAGTACCTTGGTACAGATGTAAGGTGTGTTGCTTCTAATAAGGTGAATGATAATGAGTAGTATTTCAACGATTGTTTAAGCCATTATTGTTGTTTACACCGTGGTGACCATGGCTTTTGGCACATAGCTTGTGAAGCGCAGGCAAGAGGGGCTTCAACCTCGTGGGTAAGATTAGCCCAAAGAAGTAATGTTTTCCATAGTGAAACGTCAACTATAATGTAAACTTAAGTCGCATAAATTGACATAACTTTACATATTGCTTAACATGTTCTTATATCTTATATGATATGGGTGTATTGTTATGGAATATAATAAAATAGGTTATGTAGAGAAGTTAAGAGCGTTGCAAGGTGTGCTTTCCATGTCCACCAAGCTTTCGGAAGCACTTGGTGTTTCTCGCACCTCACTTGTCAACTGGCTTGACAAGCCAAGTTCTATCAGTGCCGATAATCGTTTTAATATTGATGTGTTGTATTGCAAACATTTTGTTGTGCCTGAATGGGGCAAACAAAAGCAGTCTTTCGAGCCTGTTTTGTTGCCTGATCATATGCCGAATAATCATAAGGTTTTTATGCCGTTTTTACGTCGTTTGAGTTATGGTACCATAGAAATTGAAACGGGTATAAGCCAAGATGATTTTGATAAGGCTGTTGATGCTAAAAAACTACCCAAAAATATGACCGTGGAAGCATTTCATGAGGCATTTAATACCTTTGTGACTTTACAGAAGTTATGGCAAGGAATTGTGGAGCGTGGAGAGTCTTTTGTGGTGTCGGAAGATAACATTAAAGTGTTGCATGATGGTTTTATGCGGGGGGTGCATCAAGATGCAGGTTTTTATTCTCAAAAAAGAAGAGTGATGGGGCAGTTGGAAGGTTTTGAAACCACTTGGCCCGAAGATATTCCTGAGGAAATGAATCGATGGGTGTATAAATATAAAAATGCTGAAAAAGTGGAAGATTTGGCAGAATCTCATGCTCACTTTATGGCGATTCACCCTTTTGGTGATGGGAATGGGCGCGTAGGGCGTGCTTTGTTAATGGCGCAATGCTTAAATGGAGGGTTGATGCCGCCTGTGTTTAATGCTGCTAACCGTGCCATGTATTATGCATCTATGGAATATGCGATGGTGCATGGTCGGCATACACCACTTGCGCGTTTGATATATGAAGCCAGTCAAAGTTGAATTGATGGGTTTATGGTGAAATCAGAGAAACATGGTTAAGCTTTCTCAAGTTTTCAAAGGAAGGGGAACGTATGCAAAGCAGTATTTCAGCGATTGATTTAGCGATTATCGTGGTTTATATCTTAGGAACGACTGCGTTTGGCGCATGGTTTGTCAAACGTAGTGGGGATATGAAAGGATTTACCCTTGCTGGTAAAATGATTCCCGGTTGGGCGATTGGCTTGTCGTTGATGGCAACGTATTTAAGTAGCATTAGTTTTCTGGCGAACCCTGGTAAAAGTTACGCATCCGATTGGCGACCATTTGTATTCTCTTTGACCTTGCCCATTGCCATTTGGATGGCTGCCAAGTGGTTTATTCCTTTGTATCGCAATCATGTGCAAACCACGGCTTATGAATACTTAGAAAGTCGATTTTCGCTTTGGGCGCGGCTTTATATGGGGGTGGCTTATGTGTTGTTGCAAATTGGGCGCTTTGCTGTGGTGTTGTATTTAACGGCGTTGGCATTGGCTGCATTGTTGGGCATAGATATTAAACTGTTAATACTGGCTTTGGGCGCATTGACCATTATTTATACCTTGCTGGGTGGTTTCGCGGCGGTGATTTGGACAGATGTTGTACAATCGGTGGTATTATTTTTAGGCGGTTTACTGTGTTTGTTTCTGCTTATAGACAATATGGAAGGTGGTTTTTCGCAGTTGAGTGCGGTGGCAAGTCGGGAACATAAGTTTGACTTTGGCAGCATGGATTTTGACCTTATGACTCAAGGTTTTTGGGTGATTTTTATATTCGGCATTGTGGAAAACCTGAAAAACTTTTCGGTGGATCAAAACTATGTGCAACGCTTTTTATCTGCGCCCTCAGAGCATGAAGCGAAAAAGGCGTTGTGGTTGGGTGGTTTGCTGTATATCCCAATTTCAGCCCTGTTTTTTATGATTGGCACAGCGTTGTTTGTGTATTACTTGAATATGCAGCCCGATGATTTGCCGACCAAGGCTGATCAAATTTTCCCCTATTTTATTGTGCATGAATTACCAACTGGTTTGGTCGGTATTGTGATTGCTGGCGTGCTTGCTGCAGGCATGAGTACATTGGATTCATCGCTCAATAGCTCGGCGACGGTGGTGACCATTGATTTTTATAAACGTGTGTTCAACACAAAAGCCGATGATGCAGCGCAACTTCGCATGATTCGCATGGCAACGGCAGTGATTGGTGTGCTGGCGACATTGGCAAGCCTTGTGATGATCAATGCTAAAACAGCATTGGATGTATGGTGGCAAATTTCAGCTATTTTTGGTGGGGGTATGTTGGGGCTATTTTTGTCTGCGTTATTACTACCCAAATTAACATCCAAACAAGCGATGTTTGCAACCTTGGTTGGCGTGGCTTTTGTTGCATGGGCAAGTCTGGCTAAGTTTGGTGTTGAAATGGACATCGGCTTCCCGCTGCATACCATGATGATTGGTGTGGTGGGTACATTGCTTATCATGTTTGCTGCTTTTGTTTCACAATACTTATTTAGTAGGAATAAATCTGCTTAACGGCTATTCAAAAGTCAGCTAAGCTTACGCCATGTCATCAGAGCAGACTTCCCAAACATACGATAATCCTTTTGTTCACTTGCATACGCATTCGGATTATTCCATGCAGCGCAGCACCGCCAAGGTGAAAAAGATGTTGGATTTGGTGGCATCTTTGCAGCAACCTGCTGTGGCTTTAACCGATTATGGTAATTTATTTGGTGCGATTGAGTTTTATTCGCAAGCCATGAGTCGAGGTATTAAACCTATTTTGGGTTGTGAATTTAATCTTTGTGAAACGATTCAAGAAAAAGTCAGCGAAGGGCCACGTCGCCCGGATTTTCCATCCATTGTCTTGCTTGCGCGTAATAATGTGGGCTGGCATAACCTGATTAAATTGGTGTCGATTGCTTCTTTGCAAGGTTATTACTATGAACCGCGCATCGATAAAGACCTGTTGCGCGAGTATAGCGAAGGATTGATTGCTTTGTCCTCAGGTTGGGATGGTGATATTGAGCGGGCTTTAAGAAAAGGTGATAAAGAAACTGCGCAAACACTTGCTCGTGAATACAAAGATATTTTTGAAGAAGATAGCTTCTTTCTTGAACTACAACGCCTCAATTACAATGGACAAGAAACATTAAACCAAGATGTGATTGCGTTGGCGCATGAAACCGATATTCCTTTGGTTGCCAGTAATAATGTTCACTTCCTCAATGAAGATGATAAACAAGCGTTTAAAGTGCTGTCGGCATTGCGAGATAACGCAACCTTGGATGCTGATGACTTGAATGGTTTGAGCGATGCGCGGCATTTAAAAACATCCGAAGAAATGAACCGTTTGTTTGAAGATGTGCCTGAAGCATTGGAAAACACCGTGGTTATTGCACAATCCTGCAATGTGGAGCTTGAGTTTTATAACTGGCAAATGCCTGATTTTCAAACGCCAGATGGGTCGGATTTGAATGAATATTTACGTACATTATCCAAGCAAGGTTTGGATAAACGCTGGGCTGCCATCACTCAAGGCACACCCGATGCCGA
>JALUWH010000315.1 GCA_027019685.1 Ghiorsea sp.
AAGAGCACTTATTTTTACATATATTTTCATATTTTATCCTTTTCGGTTTTATTCATTTTTTCAATCTAAAAATTAGTCTAACCACTTGATTGAACAACCAATGGTTGGATGCTGAGGTTGTGGTGCTGCTTTACCTGCAACCAAAGCTTCTGCAGCAGGCAATAGCTCCTCTTGAGTAACTTTGCTTTCATCTTTCCAGTAATCATCAATACGACCGTGATAATAAAGCTCACCATTTTTATCAAACATATAAATATCAGGTGTACACTGCGCATCAAAAGCCTTGGCGACCGCTTGCGTTTCATCTGCAAGGTATGGGAAATCTATATTCCATTCATCCAACTTCTCACGCATCGCATCCACATTATCTTCTGGAAAATCAGGATGAATATTTGGATTAATTGCAACCGTATTAATGCCCATCGCCTTTAATGTTGCCGCATGACGCACCAAACGTGGCCAAACTGCAATGGCATAAGGGCAATGGTTACATGTAAATGCTACCACCAAACCATGCTCCCCAACTTGCTCCTTTAAAGCGTGCGCCACACCTTTAGAATCATTCAATGTAAAATCAGGAAGCGTAAAGTCGCCCTTATAAATTGATGCTACCAATGCCATAAACCAAACTCCCAAAAGAAATATACTAGCCTGCAATCATGGAAGAAAAAGTATAGCAAATCAAGCATGCCCACAGCTTATATAAAATTGGCATCATACCTGCTGGTACTAAACTCAAATCATCGTATAAACAAAACCCCTGTTAAACCAACCCAAATGTGAGGTCACCATTGTCTGAAAAATATAATATCATTCATGAATTACTGGATGGGTTAGACAAAATTCGCCCTACCCTACTTGCCAGTAAAGAAAAAAATGGCGAATTACGTAGCTTACTCAGACGTATGCTTTCCTTATTGGAAACTTTACAGCGCATGCCACATATTGAACCTGCACTTTATGCTAAGGTCATGATGCTATTAACACCCTTGGTAGATGCCGAGCATGGTGCATTGCTCAAACATTTACAGCATGAACCCACAGATACTCAAACTTGGCAACAACTTGAACAGCATTTGACAACTCGGCAACAACTTATCAAAACTGCACAACAAAACTTACCTAGCGTGCAGCTCATGCTGCGTCGCAGCTATCATTTATTAGGTAAACCTTACCCAGACACAGCAGAACTCAAACAAAACCTAAACCTATTTGAACACTACCTTAAAGAATACTTACAACATCATGCTAAACTTCACTTGGGTTTCACATCGGTTACAGAAGCGCTTAAAGATTCCATCAAAGCTATGGATCATGTCTTGGATGATATTGGTGATGAATCACCAGAGCTTAAGCAGGCACAACAAGTTTTAGAGCAGGAGCTCCCAGAAGACCCCGTGCAAGCACAAACACTACTCAAACATGCTGCCCAAAACATTCGCCAAGCCAGTAAAAAACTCAGCAATGCTAGCCATAAAGTCAAAGCCACCATGTCTGCACAAGTTCAACAAATGGATGCGCTATCTCAGCGTTTAAAACAGGCTGAAGCACAAGCAAGAAATGACCCGCTCACTGGTTTAGCCAACCGCAGAAAACTACGTGAATATTTTCAAACACTACCTCAAGACCTACCTAGCTTATTTCTTATGCTTGATATTGACCATTTTAAAAAAATTAACGATACCCATGGTCATGATGCTGGCGATGAAGTATTAATTAAAATTGCAGATTTACTCAAAGAATCTGTACGCAGCACCGATATGGTTGCCCGCTTAGGTGGTGAAGAGTTTTGTATCATCTTAGCCAATACAACAACCAAGCAAGGTATCAAGCTGGCAGAGCATATTCGTAAAAACATTGAAACTACAATATTCTCAGGTCCACATGGAAACATTCAAGTAACCATGAGCATAGGTGTAGCAGAGCGTCAGCTTGATGAAGCCATCAACCACTGGTTAAAACGCGCTGACCAAGCCCTTTACCATGCTAAAAACAATGGTCGCAACCAAGTGACCACCACAGCCTTACCTATACAAAAGTAACGAATCAACATAAAGGGTTGAATTCAATCAGCTAACCCCCTATAACATAGGTCTATGGCACAATTTTCTTCTGCATTCCTCGATGAACTCATTTCTCGTACTGACTTGGTTGAGGTGATTGCTCGCCATGTTGAGCTAAAGCCATCTGGCTCTAACAATATGGTTGGTTTGTGTCCTTTTCACCATGAGAAAACCCCTTCTTTTTCTGTATCCGTTGATAAACAAATGTATTACTGCTTTGGTTGTGGCAAGGGGGGAAATGCATATCGTTTTTTGATGGAGCACGATGGATACCCCTTCCCAGAAGCTGTTGAATTCCTAGCCAACAAAGCTGGCATGCCTATACCTGAAGCGCGCGCTATTAACCCTAAAGAAGAAGCGAAAAAAAAGCAGGCGTATCAGTTGCTCGATCAAGTTGCAGCTATTTTTTCACGCACATTACATGCCGATGAAGGCAAACAAGCCAAAGCATATTTTACCCAGCGCAAGCTTCCTGACAGCATTATTCAACGCTATCAATTGGGGTTTGCTCCTGCTGGTTATGGTTTTATGCAACGCTGCTTTGGCTCTGAATCTCATACCTTGCAGCAATTGGAGAGCATTGGTGTACTGGTAAAAAATGAACGTGGTTATGCCGATCGTTTCCGCGGGCGGGTGATGTTCCCTATCCGCAACAAACGTGGGCAAGTGGTAGGTTTTGGTGGGCGCATCATGGGTGATGGTGAACCCAAATATTTAAACTCACCTGAAACAGATTTTTATCATAAATCTGATTTACTCTATGCTTACTCCGAACATAGGGAATCCATTCGCAAACACAAAATGCTTGTGGTTGTTGAAGGTTATATGGATGTATTGGCGATGGCAGCCTTTGACTTACCTTATGCACTAGCACCTCTGGGCACAGCCATTACAGAGCAACAGTTATCCCATATCCTACGTTTGCATGGTGAACCCGTATTTTGCTTTGATGGAGACCGAGCTGGCAGACAAGCCGCATGGCGTTCTATCGAACGTATGTTACCTATTTTAAAAACAGAGCATTCACCTAAATTCCTTTATTTACCCGATGGTGAAGACCCTGATACCCTGCTGCAAAAAGAAGGCAAAGATGCTTTTGAGAAACGCCTAAGAAATGATGCGCAACCCATGTTAAGCACATGGGTACAAGGCTTAAAGAATATTGCAGGAAGTGGTGCTGAGGGTAGAGCACGCATGGCAAAAAAAGCAGACCAAATGCTTAGTAAGATGCAAGATGATTACCTACGTCAGGCATGGCAAGGCGAAATAGAAAAAATCAGTGGAGTGATGCTAAAGCAAGTAAAAACCACACAATACACGCCTAAACCTAGGCAAGGTTTTACAAGAAAAATGCCAGCCAGGCTTGCCGTGACACCCATGACACACGAACAATTTATGGCTGCATTGCTACAAAAACCTAGTAGATTCCAACTTTTACCTGAGGATGCTTTTCACTTTTTTGTTGACAACAACCCAATATTCCCGATATACACCCGAGCCTTTTCGTTGGCAGGCGATGATGAAAACACCACATTAGATATAGCGGCACAGTTGATGCGGGAATTCCCCGACACAGATATAGCACGCTGGGTGAACCTGCCAAAAGTCGAAGATGATGCGTTTCAAATGCTTTTAAAAGATATGCACCTTGCATACCTTAAAGCACAGTTGAGCCAGACAGAAAACTTATCTGTCCGAATCAAGCTGCAAGCAGAGCTAAAAGCACTGCAAGCAGAGTTAAAAGCTTTGAAACCAACAAATTAAGATTAAACAACTAGAATAGAAAAATAATTTCCGCAAACGGTGGCTACAAAGCATGAGTAAATTGGATCAATCAAAGGTAAAAGAACTTGGCACATTAATGGCCAAGGGTAAAGAAGCTGGTTTTATTACCTATGACGAATTAAACAGTCATTTGCCCAAAGGTTTGGTCGATGCAGATCAAGTTGAAGGTATTATCAATCTCTTTACCGAAATGGGTGTTGAAGTTGTTGACCCACAACGCGCACCCACAGGCGAATATGCCATGCGTAAAGATCGCTTACGCAAAGAAGACTCTGCACTTCGCGCTGATACCACCACATTGGGTACTGTTATCCGTGTGGATGACCCAGTACGTATGTATTTACGTGAAATGGGAACAGTTGAACTCTTAACCCGTGAAGGTGAAATTGAAATTGCACGCCGTATTGAAGAAGGCCGCATGCAAGTGCACGAAGCTATTTGCTTATGCCCTGCCACCTTCCGTGAAATCATGCGTTTGGGCGAGCGTGTTATTGAAATTCGTGATGAAGCTATTGAACTTGAAGAGGAACCCAACTTCAAAGACATCCTAGACATTGATGACAAAGTGGTGAATGCCGCTGCCATTGCAGAATATGAAAATCGCATGAATAAAAGTGAAATGGACGATGATGACCTCATCGATGCCAAGCCAAAGATGAATGCAGAAGAACTTTCAGCAGCCATTAAAGCGCGCACAGCAACACCTGACGGCACACCTATGGAAGAAACCGTCATCACCAAAGAAGAACAGCTTGAAGAAGCATTAGAACACTTTGAAAAAGCAAAAGAGCTACACGAAGAATTTTTACGCATCCGTCAAGAGCGTGTACGTAAACCACGCGACAAAAAATTAGCCGCGCAAGCATCTAAACTTTTAAATGCTATGTTGATTGAATTGGTAACGATTCCTTTTTCAAACAAACAATTGATTATGCTTGTGAGTCGTTTTAAAAGTGCCATTGACCGTGTTCGTAAATATGAACGCGCTATTCGTGACCAAGCACTTAAAGCAAAAATGCCTCGTAAACTATTTTTAGAAACATTCCCTACCCGTCTAACCGATGAAAAATGGGTAAATGATATGTTGAAACAACATCCTGATGGTCGATGGGCAGAGGCATTTGAACTATCTGCCAATAAAATTCGTGAAAACCAACGTCGCCTCAAACGCGTTGAACAAGAAACTGAAATGGATGTGTATGAGCTTAAAGATGTAGCGCGTAAACTCACCATGGGTGAAGCAAAAATGCGCCAAGCCAAGCGTGAAATGATTGAAGCTAACTTGCGCTTGGTGATTTCAATTGCCAAAAAATATACCAACCGTGGCTTGGGTTTCTTAGACTTGATTCAAGAAGGAAATATCGGCTTGATGAAAGCCGTGGATAAATTTGAGTGGCGCAGGGGTTATAAATTCTCCACCTATGCAACTTGGTGGATTCGTCAGGCTATTACTCGCTCCATTGCTGACCAAGCACGCACCATTCGTATTCCAGTACACATGATTGAAACCATCAATAAAATTATGCGTATCTCTCGTCAAATGGCACAAGAAACAGGTCGTGAACCAAGCCCTGAAGAGCTTGCAGAACACCTGGAAATGCCGATTGAAAAGGTTGAGCAAATTCTTGAAGTTGCAAAAGAACCCGT
>JALUWH010000316.1 GCA_027019685.1 Ghiorsea sp.
AAGGTGGGAAACGATATAAGCATACAGTGCACCATTGAAAAGCACAGTGTTGAGCAATGACATGATTAGGGCAAAACGTTGACCTGAAATAATCCATGGTTGTTTTGGTGATAAGCTATCAGAGATGTAAAACATGATTTTCCTTCATGGTAAGTAGCTTAAACATGACTATGATAACAACCATAAATGCGAGCCAAGTAATGGCAAGATGCGCATATTCCACCAGCATGGCAATAGATAAGGTGAAGAGTATGCTCAGATGAATGTATTTGGCTGTTGTTGCTGTCATCCAGTGCCACCAAGCTGTATATTTGTAAGTTAATATTAGTCCACTTAGGCCGCCCACGCTTCCAAACATTGCACCCAATACAAGGTCAAATGGCCAGTGCGCGCCAACGGCAATGCGAGAAAGTGCTACTAAAATAGCTATAGCAAGCAGAGAAATGCTCCATAGCATAGGATATTTCACTTTTATCTCACCTTTTAAGAGGAGCCATATCAGTATAGATATGGTTGTGAAAATGGTGATGGTATGACCAGATGGTAAGCTGGTTGCACCAGTTAAGGCATGACCAATGATATTGATATGGTCATGTTCGATAATTGCAGCAGGCCTTGGCATAGCAAAGAATGCTTTAGCTGCATGGCTAAGAAATGTGGACATTGGGATTGCACCAAAAAATGCCGCCCAAGCACGGATATTTTTAAGAATAAGAAATGATAATAAAGGGAATAACAATAAACCATCGCCAAGAGCGGTGATATTTTGCCAAAATAGGTTTCCAGCGTTGGCTAGTAGGTGGTTAATACTCAAGAATAAGCTTGTCTGTTTGCTCGCATACTGTGATGGGTTCATGCCGTAAAAAACTATAGCACCTAGCAAAATCAATAAGCCAATCAGTGTTGTTGTGATAATAATTTTTTTCATGATATGTAGGTTGGTAGGCATGAATTCTTATGCCTTGTGGCTTGAAGCTATATAGCTTGGCTCAAAAGATAATTGCCTATAGGTTTTAAAACGTTCGCGGGAAGCTTGTTTTAAATTTTCATCCCAAGCATCCACAAAATCAACGATATGAGAGAAGCCTTCAAGCTCAGGGGGCACTTCCAGCCCACCATTGATAAGTACTGCTGCTTGATTATCACGGTTGATATGTGTTGCCAATAAAATAGGTTGTTTGGTATTGCTGGCGGTATCATCACTGGCTATAGCATGAGGCAGAAAAGCTTCGGGGTGAATCGTCCACAATGTTTCATCCAATTGCTGCATAAAATCTTCATCAGGGCAAAGCACCAACACATGTGGAGTCAAACGATTGCGGCGCAATAAAAGGTTGGCAATACCTTTGATACGATCTGCATGTTCTAAGGATTCAAAGTGAACTTTGGTTTCCATGTTAGCCACCAGCTATCTTGGCTTTGATGCCTTGCTTGTCTAAAAGCTCGACAAGCTTTTCCCTGTGGTCGCCTTGGATTTCGATGTTACCATCTTTAATAGCGCCACCTGTACCCAGTTGTGCTTTGAGTGTTTTGCCCAGCTTTTTGAGTGCATCTTTATCCAAGTTTAAACCTGTAATCACAGAAACCGATTTGCCACCGCGCCCCTTGCTTTCACGCATGATACGTACACCCTGTTTATTGGGGTTTTTAATGGGGGAGGGTGTAGCTTGTTTTTTGTTCTTTTTGTGTTTGCCCGCTTTGGCAGAAGGCTGGGATGATTTATTGACCATCCCAGTCTCACTTGAATAGACCAAAACTCTGTCGTTAGACATTTAAACGGCAGCTAACCAATCTTTATGGGCTGGGCTTCTGCCATGTACCACATCAAAGTATTTGGTTTGTAAAACTTCAGTAATCGGACCGCGAGAGCCACAGCCAATAGTGCGACCATCAAGCTCACGAATAGGTGTAACTTCAGCCGCAGTGCCTGTAAAAAATGCTTCATCAGCAATATAGACTTCATCACGAGTGATGCGTTTTTCAATCACTTGATAACCTTCTTCTTCAGCAAGTTGAATCACGGTTTTACGGGTAATACCATCCAATGCGCTGGATAATTCAGGTGTGTAAATGATACCATCTTTGACGAGGAAGAAGTTTTCGCCACTGCCTTCAGCCACAAAACCATCGACATCAAGCAATAATGCTTCGTCATAACCATCTTTAAGAGCATCAGAAAGCGCCAGCATGGAGTTGATATAGTTGCCATTGGCTTTGGCTTTACACATAGCGATGTTCGGATGATGGCGAGTGAAAGAAGATGTGCGAATACGAATCCCTTGTTTTAAGGCATCTTCACCCAAGTATGCACCCCAGTGCCAAGCTGCAACAATAACATGTGTTTTTAAACCATCTGCACGCAAACCCATGCCTTCAGAACCATAAAATGCCATAGGGCGTAGGTATGCAGAATCTAGGTTGTTAATTTTCACAGCATCCAATTGGGCTTGGTTAATTTCATCTTTAGAATAGGGCATATCCATATTCATGATTTTAGCGGAGTTGAATAAACGGTCGGTGTGTTCTTGCAAGCGGAAAATCGCAGTGCCTTCTTCTGCATGATAAGCGCGTACGCCTTCAAATACACCCATGCCATAATGCAAAGTATGGGTGAGCACATGAATCTTGGCATCACGCCAATCTACCATTTTTCCATCAAACCAAATTTTTCCGTCTCTATCTGCAAAGTTTAACATAAATAACTATCTTCCTCATTCTTCATTGTGTTTATGAAGCGATGGTTCGCTCTTGTTCCCACATTACCCGCTGCTCTAGGGCGCGAGATAATGTGTATTCATCCAAGTATTCCAATTCTCCACCCTCAGGTACACCACGTGCAATGCGTGAAACTTGAATACCATGATGGGCATAACGACGAGAGATGAAGTGGGCTGTTGCTTCACCATCCACCGTCGCACTGGTTGCCATAATCAACTCTTTGATATTACCATTTGCAATACGTTTATCCAAACTGTTAAAACGTAGTTTATCAGGGCCAATCCCATCCACAGGGCTAAGGCGACCATGCAACACATGGTAGCTGCCCTGAAAATGTCCGCGTTCTAACATCAAGACATCCACAGGTTGCTCAACAATACATACCACTTCATGTTGCCGTTTTACATTGTCACAAATGGTACAATGGTTGGCAGAAGCAAAACCACCACAGGTATCACAAAATTTCACCTGTGTGTGCAAATGTTCCAGTGAACGTGCAAGGTTTTGTACTTCATTTTCTGACTGCTCAAGCATATTTAAAGCAAGGCGCATGGCAGTTTTAGGACCAATGCCTTGAAATGCACTGAGTTGTTCAACCAATCGTGCCAAAGGTTCAGGCATGCCTGCCAAATGATACATTACAGTGAGAAACCTGGTGGTAGCGACATGCCACTCATCATATCTTTTTGCTTGGCTTTGGTGGTTTCTTCGATTTTACTCATCGCTGAATTAACTGCTGCTGCAACCAAGTCTTCAAGCAAGGATTTATCATCATCAGCCAATAAACTTTCATCAATATCAATGCGTTTCACCTGATGATTACCTGAAACAGTGGCTTTAACCATACCACCACCTGATTCACCAGTGACTTCCAAGTTTGCCAATTCTTCTTGCATGTTTTTCATATTTTCTTGCATTTTCTTGGCTTGTTGCATCATTTTTGCAATGTTCATACTTATCTTTCCCCGTACACTTTCAGTTGGTTTATCAATTAAGCTTGTTGAATACCAGCGAGATACCATGTTGGGTCATCGCTATTTGGCGTGTGTTGGAAAATCCAGATTTCATTCACATCTGTATGTTCAGTTTCAATCACAGCACCCGCCATATTCAATGTTTCTTCTTTGAGTTTGGCTTGGAAGTGAACGGCAACCCATTCCATGCCTGATTCTACCCAAGTTTCTATAATTTCAGCATCCAAGGCACCAATTTCAGTACGTGTTTTGTTATCACCAATGCGTTTCATATCCGCCAATACATGTTCTGCAACTTCAGGTGTACAAAATGAACGAATATCATCTTCATTTTTTGCATCCCAATCTTGTTGCATGCGTACAAAAATATCACGTGCAGCATTGAGGAAATGTTCAGCATCAATATTGGGTTTATCGGTTATCACTTCTGAGCTTGTCGTTTCTTCGCCCAAGAAGCTTTCGTTGTTGTTTGTTTCAGGTTGGGTTTGACCAAACGTTTGATTGTGGTGAGAAGGATGACCTGCATATTCAGGTTCACGCCTTGCAGCAGCACCTCGGCGCATAAACCAGAAAATCGCAAAGGCAATGCCACCAAAAATTAAAATGTCCATAAAGTTGATGCCTTCAAAGCCGCCACCAAAGAACATGGCACCCAAAAGCCCACCCATAGCTAATCCACCAAGTATGCCCATCATGCCACCAGCCCTAGACCCAGAACGTGCTGGTGTTGTTTTGTTCATGCCTTGTTTAGGTTTGGGTTTTGAGAAGCTTTTTTGTTTACTGAATGATTTGCCGAAGCTGCCACCCATACCGAATCGTTTGGCATCGGCTGTGGTGCTTAGCCCCGTCACACTAATGAATATGGCTAACAAGCTGAATATCATTGCTTTTTTCATGTTTTATAACGTCCTATACTTCTTTGTAATATCTTAATTGTGCCGCACCTGCTTGAAACATTAAGCGACGCAGCGGCTTATCCTTCACATCTTGTAGGCTTTGGGCAAGTAAGCGTAAGTCTTGGCAGTGTATATCATGGCGTATGCACACTTTTTTTTCTTCGCAAATGCCTGCGCCAGCTTGCATACGAGTCCACACTTTACTTAAGCCTTGAAGCTTGCACCGCTTGAAACATGCCTTGCGAATTTCTTCATGCAGTAGCCGAATATGGCTGGCAATAACAGGATGATTCACTGCAATTAATAAACCCAGTGAACCATCTGCTTGCGGCTCTATGGCAACAGGTTCACAGCGCTCTGCCATCATGCTGCCCACAATGTCATGCCAATGTCTGCGTAACAAAGCAATGCTGTTTAAGCGTTGCATATGTTCAGCATTGAATACCTTGCTCAAGTTTAGCTTGAGAGGTTTTAGCTCGGAAGGTTTGCGTGTTCTACGGTGGGTTGCCATGTTGAGGTATGTTTAAAAAGGTAATTTTTTGCCACCTAAGATATGTGCATGTAAGTGAAACACTTCTTGCCCACCACCTTCACGCACATTAATCACCACGCGATAGCCTGCTTCAAGATTTAACACATCATTGGCAACATGGTTCACTTTGAGCATCAACTCACCCAGCATGGCAGGGTCTTTGGTATCAGCAAGGGTTGGGATATGCGTTTTCGGAATCACCAGCACATGGGTGGGTGCTTTAGGGTGAATATCTTTAAAAGCATATACAGCATCATCTTCATACACTTTATCCGAAGGAATAGTGCCTTCAATGATTTTACAAAATAAACAATCACTCATGGTCGTTTCTCCTTGGGTAGTAAGTGCTTAACAACAG
>JALUWH010000317.1 GCA_027019685.1 Ghiorsea sp.
ATAAGAAATAGCGCAAGGTATCGCTTTCATATTGGTCTAATAAATCAGCAGGTCTTAAAGCATTTCCTTTGGATTTACTCATTTTTTCGCCTTCGACTGTCCACCAGCCGTGGGCAAACACACGCTTAGGCAATGGAAGCTCAGCCGCCATCAGCATGGCAGGCCAATACACGGCATGAAAGCGCAAAATATCTTTACCAATCAAATGCACATCGGCAGGCCAGTATTTCATGTTTTCCGTATCTTCTGGGAAACCAAGGGCTGATAAATAATTGCTCAGTGCATCAATCCATACATAAATCACATGCCCTTCATCATCTTCTACAGGTACACCCCAAGAGAATGTAGTGCGAGAAATGGATAGATCTCTTAAACCACCTTCAACAAATCTAAGCACTTCATTTTTACGTGAAACTGGTGCAATAAAATCAGGGTTTTCATTGATGTATGCAATGATTTTAGCTTGGTATTCACTAAGTTTGAAAAAATATGATTCTTCCTGAATTTTTTCAACGCTGCGTTTGCAATCGGGGCAAATTTCAGCTTCAAGGCAGTTTTCTTTTTCAGGGTGAGTCGCATCTTTAAGTTGGGTTTCTGTCCAATAAGTTTCACAAGGCACACAATACCAATCTTCATAAAAACCTTTATAAATCGCACCATTATCCAATAGACGTTTCCACATAGCATGAACACCAGCTTTATGACAATCTGAACTTGTACGAATAAAATCATCATTGCTGATGGATAATTCAGGCCATAAGGATGCATAGCGCTGCACCACTTGGTCTGCCAATTCAATGGGCGCAATATCACGTGCTTCGGCTGCTTGTTGCACCTTTTGCCCGTGTTCATCTACGCCCGTTAAGAAAAATACGTCATCGCCTAAAAGCCTGTGATGACGAGCTAAAACATCGGCTGCAATGGTGGTGTACATATGCCCCAAATGCGGCTCATCATTCACATAATAAATGGGTGTGGTTACATAATAAGGTTTTTGGTCTTGAGGCATGGTTTAAGGGTTTCCTTTATCTTGGGATGATACAATGCGCATCATAGCGATATTTGCAGCGAAAAACATAGCGAGGTTTGTGTAAGCTGATACAGAGTGTTTACTTCAATGAGAGTAGGATTAGTTTCTCGTCATCTTATGAAAAAACGACTTAATATTGCTAAACAACCTATTGTCATTCGTACTGCAACGCGTTTCGCTTTGATTGTAGGGCCTATCCTTATTTTGATTAACCATGGCGATAAAATCATGGCAGGAGAAATGCAGCAACTGGACTGGTTAAAATGTTTTGTCACCATTCTTGTGCCTTATACGGTATCAACGCTTTCCAGCATCAGTGCCTACCTTGCTTGTGAGCGAGATGATGATGACTGATAAACATAAACATTGGATGCAGCTTGCATTAGCTGAAGCCATCAAAGGTTTGGGTAATACCCATCCTAACCCTACGGTGGGTGCTGTGATTGTGCGCGATGGGCAAGTATTGGGCAAAGGTTTTACGCAACCTGTAGGTGGCAATCATGCTGAAGTTGAAGCATTGCAAGTTGCAGGTGATGTGGCTGGGGCAACGCTGTATGTCACTTTAGAGCCATGTGCCTCACAAGGGCGAACACCAGCTTGCACATCAGCGATTATTCCATCAGGTATTCAAACTGTGGTATACGCATCATCCGACCCCAACCCACAAATGGCAGGTGGGGCACAGGTATTAAAGGATGCGGGTATTGAAGTGATTGCTGGTGTGTGCAAAGAAGATGCTGATATGCTGAATCGTCCATTTTTTCACTATATTCAGCATAAAATGCCGTGGGTGATTGCCAAAGCAGCGATTTCCCTGGATGGAAAAATGGCAACGCGCACTCTTCATTCACAATGGATAAGTGGTGCAGAGTCGCGCAAACATGCTCATGGTGTTCGCGCTTTATGCGATGCCATTGTGGTGGGTGTAGGTACATTGATTCATGATAACCCATCCTTAACGGTGCGTGATGCAGTCATTATTGGTCAGCCACCGTTGCGGGTAATGATGGGTAAACATGCGCCCAAACCTTTTGCGGATTGTAAATTGCTTTCGGATGAAGCTCCCAGTCGCTTTTATATCATACACGACAATGATGATGCTTTGGCATGGCGTGAGCTGGGTATGGATGTGGTATTGGTGGAGAATTATGAGGCAGCATTTCAACATTTGGCGGCTGATGGCTGTTTGCAAGTGTTGTTAGAAGGTGGTGGTAAACTGCATGCTGCATGCTTAGAGCATTGTATCAGCAATGAACTGTTGCTTTATCAAGCACCACTGTTGATTGGCGGGGTGGATGCCATGAGTTTTTGGCATGGTACGGGTGTGGAAACCATGCAAGATGCTTTGCATATTGCTAATATCCAGCGGCAAATCTTGGGCGATGATATGTTGATTCGTGGGGATATTGTTTACCCCGCCTAAAAATATTCCGCTGCTATTGCCCAGCCTTGCTTGGGTATTGGGTTTAGTGTTTGCACGTTTGGAACTTATTGTTTTTCCTTATTTTCTTATCTTTTTATTGTTGTTGCCGTGGTGGCGAAAGCTGTGGTTTTGGTTTTTATTTACAGGTTTATTGTTTGGAGGCTTAAGCCTTGCTTGGCAGCAACAACAAACCAGCATAGATACAAGCTGGTTGGGGCAAAAGATACATATCCAAGCTCAAATCCATGATGTTAGACATACACCACAATACACCCGTTTACGGCTTGCAGATGTGCAGCGTGATGATGGAAGTAAGTTAGATGCTCTGATTGATGTATATATTTATCATCAGCAACTTCAATTATTGCCCGACATGCAAATTGCTGCCACGGTCAAACTACACAAGCCACACAATAAAAAGAATCCTGCCTATTTTGATTATGAGCAATATATGTTTGCGCAGGGTGTGGCGGCTTTGGGCAGTGTATCTGGTAGGGTTGAAGTATTGAATCGCCAAGTCTCATGGCTTGAGCAGGCAAGACAGCATATACGCCAAGCTTTATCGGGCTTAGACAAAAACCAGCAAGGCATATTATTGGCTCTATTGCTTGCCGATAGAAGCCAGATTCCTTTGGCGATTGATGATGCCTTTGCTGCCAGTGGTGCAACGCATTTATTGGCAATTTCAGGTTTACACATGGGTTTGGTGGCAGGTTGGGGTTTTCTTTTCGCTTGGTGGCTTATTACGCGGCGAGAAGCTTGGATTGTACGTTTTCCTGTGCGCACTGTGGCATTAAGTGCGGGTGTATTATTGGCTTTTGCCTATGCATTGCTTGCAGGGTTTCCTATTCCTGCGCAACGTGCTTTTTTGATGCTGTTGGCGGGTGTAATTGCATGGTCGATGCGGGCAAGCCAAGTGCCACTCAATACCATGTTTGTTGCTTTATTGCTGATAACTTTGTTTGACCCTGCATCTGTATTATCGATTTCATTATGGCTTTCTTTTGTGGCGACATCAGCACTGATTGTTTGGGCAGGGCAACAAACTGCAAGCAAATCTATGCTTGCCCAAGCTTGGTTGTGGTTTAAGGGCATGTTTTGGGTGTCTGTGATTGCATCTTTAGCCACACTTCCCTTGATTGGTTATGTATTTGAACGTTTACCCACATGGAGTTTGCTTGCCAATGTGTTGCTTGTGCCATTATACGCGCTTTGGGTACTGCCTTTGGCATTGCTTGGTGAACTGTTGGCACTGTTGGGGTTATCCACTTGGGCAAACACTGTGTTTACATGGTCGGGTGTAGGCATAACACAAGGCAACCAATACTTATTGTGGATACAAGATTTACCCTTGGCAAATGTTTGGCTGCGGGCGGATATGCCGTGGTTGTTCGTGATGTTGGGTGTATTATTGCTTGTGGTGGGTGGCTTGTGGCTGCAAACAAAGCGTATGGCAGCAGTTTCTTTATTGTTGGTCAGTTTATCAGGTTATGTTTATTTGGGTTTATCCGAAGCAAAAGTGGTGCAGCCGCAGTTGCATGTTTGGGATGTAGGGCAGGGTGCATCGGCATTAGTATCCTTGCCTGATTTCCAGATGTTGATGGATGCACCGGGTAAACGGGGCAGTAAATACAATGGTGGCACCATTGCAGCTCAAAATATGCGACATCTTGGTCTGCTGCATCTGGATGCCGTGGTGATTTCACATGCCCAATCGGATCATGCGGGTGGTTTAAGCCGATTGTTGGCAAATTTGAATGGTGTGGGGTCGTTATGGTTGGCTGATGTGCCTAAAAACCATATTTATTTCAAAGGTATGTTGGATAAGTATCCTGTTCAATGGTTGAAAAAGGGTGATGTGTTTAGCATAGTACAAGGTGTCCAAGTCCAAGTATTGTGGCCTCCGCAAGGTTATGCACCCAAGAACAATAACAATGCTTCCTTGGTTTTATGGCTGAGTTTTAAGGATGGGCAAACACTATTATTGATGGGTGATGCAGAAGCAGGTGTAGAGCAAGCGATATTATCTGAGATTAAAGCTGTGGATGTGATGTTGATGCCGCATCATGGTAGTAAAACATCGAGTACACCTGATTTTGTGAGCAAAGTGCGTCCTAAAGTGGTGATTGCGCAAACAGGTTATAAGAATCATTACGGATTTCCTAAAGATGAAGTGGTCAAACGTTATCAAGATGTAGGTAGCCAAGTATTCAATACTGCACATGGTGCGGTGAAGGTTGTTTTTAAGAACGGTGAAGTAAGTATAGAATAAAAAAGAAAAAGGCCTGCTCGGGGAGGGGGGGAGGAAGGGAGAGCAGGCCTATTTTTTGTGCCGAAACACTGACGTTGTAACCTACAAAAACAGAACCCTAAAATGTTAGGGGGATGCCGCTCTTTGGTTTTAGGTTTCCCAACAAAGGGAACGCACACCACCATCGATTAGCTTCCATATAAAACGTATCGGTTCAGTTTTATAAGTTACAACGTCAGTGTTTCAGTACGCTGTTATAAGTAGTATAACAAAGGCTGTGCCAAAGGAATGTATCACAAGTCACATTGTTGCAAATAAAGGCTTATTGATGTATTTCTGTATGTTTTTAACCATTTTCTATTGGGCTGATGCCAAGTGATATTGTCGATATTTTGACATCGGGTGTCAAATTTACTTTTGATTTAATGTGATATTATGCTTATCCTACTGCTTGGGCGCTGGGGAGGGTTGAAATCATCGAATATTTACAACGCATGGCGCGATACAATCAATGGATGAATACCAAGCTATACGACAAAGTGCAGCTTTTATCCGATGAAGAAATCGCCAAAGATAGAGGTGCATTTTTCTCATCCATACTGGGCACGCTCAACCATCTTTTGGTGGGTGATTTGTTTTGGTTTCGCCGCTTTGCAGCATCCAAGGTATGCAAAGAACATTTAACAGCCATCAAGGATATGCCGCAGCCAAGTAGTTTGGATGATATTCTATTTGCCGATATTCG
>JALUWH010000318.1 GCA_027019685.1 Ghiorsea sp.
GCTCTATCACCTCTTGAACTGTCCAGCTTAACTCTCATGTAAAAGGCAGGTACTTACATTCCGAACGGTGTTTAAACACGCATGACCCGCTTTAGTGTGTCCTGCCTTTGAATTGCTGTACTTAACTGTAGCAATTCCCTCATCAGAAAGCATAGGATGACCATCTTCCCCCTTGCTATAGCTGCGCCGAAACATAAGCTGGGAGAAGGGATAAAAGCAAAACACGTGCTTTGTTTTGCGCCCGATTTCCAGCTTTGGTGAGGGTATACGCAGCTATTTCAGGGACCCTTTCTTTGGTTCTTTCTTGGGGAAGCAAGAAAGAACGAAGTTTTTACTGCAAGGTTTTAGCTTCATATAGCACTATAAGCTTGCACAAAACAAATGAAACACGGCATATTATCGTTGCTATCTATAAGTTTTATAGTTTCTGAGGAGAGTCTATTTAAACAGCTTTACAAACTCAGATAAACCCTGCTTCTCAAGCTCATCCACAGGCACAAAACGCAAGGATGCGGAATTGATACAATAGCGAAGCCCCGTTGGTTTTGGACCATCATTAAACACATGCCCCAAATGAGAATCAGCTTTTTTACTGCGCAGTTCCGTACGCGTATAAAACAAACCATTATCCTCTTTCTCTACAATATTGGCAGGCACCAATGGACGAGTAAAGCTCGGCCAACCTGTGCCTGAATCAAACTTATCCAGTGAACTGAATAAAGGTTCACCCGATACAATATCAACATAAATACCAGCTTCTTTATTATCCCAATATTTATTCTTAAATGGTGGTTCTGTACCATTTTCTTGTGTGACTTCATATTGCAATGGTGTGAGCTTTTCTTTCAAATCTGCTTTGGACATATCTTCATTACGATTCTTTCCCCATACACTATCCAAGAAATCATCACGCCCTGAACCACGACGATAATACCAATACCGCAATGGATTCTTTTTGTAATAATCTTGATGATAATCTTCGGCTGGATAAAAAACTGGTGCAGGTTTAATTGGTGTTACAATCGGTTTATCAAACTTCTTACTTTTGATGAGTGCTGCTTTAGAAGCTTCTGCCAACTGCCTTTGCTCATCATTCAAATAAAAAATACCTGTCGTATAAGCATAACCGCGATCAACAAACTGCCCCCCATCATCAGTTGGGTTGATTTGATGCCAGAATACATCCAATAGCTTTTCATAACTTACCACGCTTGGGTTGAATGTAACTTCCACAGCCTCCAAATGCCCACCTGCCACATAATTTTGGTAAGTAGGATTCTTGGTTTTTCCTGTGGTATAACCTGATACCACAGACAATACCCCAGGAACATGCTCAAAAGGCTTTTCCATACACCAAAAACAGCCGCCTGCAAAAATAGCCTTTGAAGTTGTTTGTGACATATTTTTACCCTCCTGCATGGATGCGCTTTCTTCTGCTTGGATTTGCAATGGCATCATTATGACTATGAAAACCAGTGCTGCGATGTATTGTATTCGTGTCAACATATAAACTTACCTTTCCTTTTAAGATTGAATATATGATACAGCAAAATATTCACACAGTAGTCTCAAATTCATTACAAATATATCACAGTAAAAAATAAAGCTTAAAGGTAAAGGTTGTGCCTTCACCTTCAACACTGCTCACCTCAATACCGCTTTGATGCAAGGTTAAAATACGTTTTACAATCGCCAGACCCAAGCCTGCATGTTCACTGCCACGATGAGCATTATTCACCTGATACAATGGATCAAAAATCTTATCCAATGCATCAGAAGCAATACCGCAACCTGTATCTGCAATGCTTACTAGCACACTCGTTTCACTAGCCTGCAATCTTATCACAATGCTATCGCCCTGCTTGACATGGCGAAGTGCATTACCAATTAAATTTTCAAATACACGCTGAATCAGCGCAATATCTGCTTGCACAAAAGGTATATTCATATCACCGCGCATGCTTAATACCACACCTTGTTGCTTAGCAGAAGGCTCAAATTGTTGCACAATATCTTGGACTAATTCAGGCAACGAAAAGGATTCGATACAAGGTGCTGTATCCAAAGTATCTAGCCTTGCCATTTCAAACAATTCATCCACCAAGTCTTTCAAACGATGGCTAAATTGAATCGCACGTTTGGTGTATTCATCGCGTTGTGTTACATCCAAATCAGCGGCTTTAATGTCCAAAGTTTCCAAGTAGCCATGCAATGCTGCCAAAGGCGTGCGTAAATCATGAGAAAGGCTGGCAAATAAATCTCTACGCTTGCTATCCTGCTCAGAAATTTGTTTCAATTGCTGCACAATCTGCTTTGCCATCAATGCCACATTTCTTTCCAATTGGTTCAATTCATTCGAGCCTTGTGTCACATCAAAATCTGGCAATGATTGAAATTCACTCTGGCGAAACATATCCACTTGTTTGGATAATTTTCGCAAACGTTTGGTAATGGGATAAAAGACCAACAACCCAACCAGCAACCCAATCAATAAAGCAACACCCACCACCCATGCGCCTAAATGTAACAATTCTTTATCCCGTGCTAACTGCTCTACTTGATCGTATTGCTCGCCCCTTAAAATCACATACAAATAACCACTGGGATTTTTCACCATGGGAATCGGTGTTACAGAAAACACTTTTTTTCTATTCTCGGCTCTTGGATCATCACCAAGTAAAGGAAACATCGCATTGCCTTTCAAAAAAGTTCGAATGGGCTGGAGTGAAACATGGGTTCTATGCACCTGACCAGGGTCGGCTGAATAAGATAAAATCTTACCATCCAAATCCAGCAAATAAATTTCAATACTGGGATTCACACTCATATAAGCCATAAACATATCTTTCAATGCTTGTTGATTAAGCTTGTTCTCTCGTACAAGGTTCCGTTCTGCAACCAATACCTTAGCTAAATCACGATTCAAAACCTGCTCGGTGTATTGCGTGTTCTTTTGTACGGTTGTCACCATGAAAACAGCATAAATCAAACCCACCAGACTCAATGCCAGCGCCAATGCCAGCGCAAACTTTGCATACAGACTATGTATCACGACTGAACACCGAATTTATAACCCACACCCCATACGGTAAGAATATGTACAGGGTTGGCTGGATCTTCTTCAATCTTAATCCGCAAACGATTGATATGCGTATTTACAGTATGATCATAGCCCTCAAATTGATAACCCCATACTTGATCCAATAATTGTGTGCGATTGAATACTTGCCCTGGGTGCTTGGCAAAATAAACCAATAAATCAAATTCTTTGGCAGTTAAATTGATGGGTTTACCTGCAATACAAACTTCTCGTTTGGCAAATGAAATGGATAAATCCCCTATTTGGATATCATCATCTTGAACAGCGCTTTGCCGATGTTGTGCCAAGGCTTCCACACTACGGAATTGCGCTTTTATTCTGGCAAGCAACTCAGGAATACTAAAAGGCTTGGTAATATAATCATCCGCGCCTACTTCCAAACCCACAACCCTATCCAACTCGGAGGATTTAGATGTCAGCATCATGATTGGAATGTAGTCGCCTTGTTCACGCATACGTTTACACACTTCAATACCATCCATCACAGGCAGCATGATATCCAACACCACAAGGTCATATGTATTTTTATCATATAAACTTAATGCCTGACCACCATCATAAGCTATATCCGCTTCACAATGGATATCGCCCACATGCAAAGCCAATAAATCAGCTAAATCTTTATTATCCTCAACAATAAGTATCTTTTTCTTTGTCATATTCAACCAATACTACCTGATTTGATAAATTTTGTCCTTCGGGGCATGGCATATGTGTATCATAGATATATCACATATGTATCACGTTATAAAAAAGTTATCACCCTGTGAGAGTTCTGTGTTGAATTTATGTAAGGCTTGCATCGGGATCTGAATTATATCCCATAAAAATATGAATAACCCATGGAGAAATCATGATGAAAAGAACAATAACAACAGTCATAGCTTTATGCTTGGCATCAATACTTATGGCATGCAA
The DNA here is from genome assembly GCA_027019685.1 of Ghiorsea sp. Classification (GTDB taxonomy): domain Bacteria; phylum Pseudomonadota; class Zetaproteobacteria; order Mariprofundales; family Mariprofundaceae; genus Ghiorsea. The sequence goes on from JALUWH010000318.1 coordinate 4,019, forward strand.
TGCAATGGCAGAGCATGATATGAAAAATGATGGCATGATGAAGAAAGGCAGCATGTCAGACGATAAGATGATGCACGATAAGATGATGCACGATAAGATGATGCACGATAAGATGATGCACGATAAGAAAATGATGCATGATAAGAAAATGATGCATGATAAGAAAATGATGCATGATAAGAAAATGATGCATGATAAGAAAATGATGCATGATAAGAAAATGATGAAAGACGACGGTATGATGAAGAAAGGTAGCATGTCAGATGATAAAATGATGAAAGATGACAGCATGATGAAAAAAACGATGTAGCCTAGGGAAGCTTGGGCATGCGATGTCCAAGCTTCTGTATTTATATTCGAGACAATAAACAGACTTTAAAGCAAATCTAGCATACGTTGTCCAAGCAATGTTGGATTATGCTCAATGGCTACACCAGCATCTTGTAAAGCTGTATATTTGGCTTCGGCTGTGCCTTTACCACCAGAAATAATAGCACCTGCATGACCCATGCGTTTACCACTGGGTGCTGTCGCGCCAGCAATAAATGCAGTGATGGGTTTTGAAATATGATGTTTGATATATGCAGCAGCGTGTTCTTCATCAGCACCACCAATTTCACCAATCATAACTACGCCTTCGGTTTGTTCATCGGCTTCAAAAAGCTTCAATGCATCGATAAAATCCATGCCATGAATCGGATCACCACCCATGCCAATGCATGTACTCTGACCCAAACCCACACGTGTAAGTTGATCTACCGCTTCATAAGTGAGCGTGCCCGAGCGTGAAATCACACCCACTCGACCCGCTTTGTGAATATGAGCAGGCATAATGCCAATTTTTGCTTCACCCGGCGTGATAATACCAGGGCAGTTCGGACCAATCAGCACAGCACTGCTATCTTTCAGCTTTTCTTTCACATTCAACATATCCAACACGGGTATGCCTTCTGTAATACATACAATCAAACCCAAGCCAGCATCGGCAGCTTCCACAATCGCATCAGCAGCAAAGCGTGGCGGCACAAAAATCACTGTCGCCTCTGCACCTTCTTCTCGCACAGCATCTGCCACTGAATCAAACACAGGTTTACCCAGATGAGTTTGTCCGCCCTTTTTAGGCGTAACGCCGCCCACAAAATTGGTGCCATAAGCCAGCATTTGCTCAGAATGAAATGTGCCTTGCTTGCCTGTAAAACCTTGGCAAATCACGCGGGTATTTTTATCCAGTAATACACTCATATACCTTTCCTTAATCTCTCTCCCTCGCCCTTCTTAAGGGAGAGAATTGGGGTGAGGGTTCAGGATGAACCCATCTGCTTCAATACCTCTGGCTTTATATCCACAATTTTCCCATGCTCAAATACAACCATGCCTTGATTCGTATGTTTAGCTTTCTCTATCGCCTTGATAC
>JALUWH010000319.1 GCA_027019685.1 Ghiorsea sp.
TGTAGAGCCAGACTTAACCTTCTTAAAACCTTGGTACCTCTCTTTACAACTTAGTGCCAAGCGTATTGATGTGATGAACCTGCAGCTTGATAACCTCAGGCTTACTTTAAGCGCTGAAAAAGGTGTGGTTCGTTTAAACCCACTGAAATTTGAAGTTGCTGGCGGGCGCATTTCTGAAAACTTCACTTTATATACCAATACTTACCCTGCAACATGGAAAGAGTCTATGAAACTGAATGGAGTTGCTGTACAACCTGTTCTCAAAGCTGTTGCAGATTTTGGTAAACTTTCAGGCACTGCTACTTTAAACACCAGCCTATCGGGCAAAGGTTTGCTGCCCGAAAATATAAGTAAAAACTTAAATGGCAATGGTCATTTTGTATTTGAAGATGGTCAGTTTGAAGGTGTAGATATTGCCAAAGAAGTACGCAAGTTTAAAAAACAAGATGCACCCTCACAAAACACCACAGATTTTGCCCAAATGCAAGGTAGTTTCCGTATTCATAAAGGTGTACTTACCAATAACGACCTCTATATGGCATCCCCACTCTTTCGTCTTACAGGTAAAGGTAAGTTATACCTTGACCCACCCAAGTTGGACTATCATGTTCGCCCCCGTTTAATTGAATCTCTCGCTGGGCAAGGCGGCAATAGAGTTGAACGCGGTATCGAAGTTCCATTGCATATTTCAGGTCCTATAGACGATATTCAGGTATCCGTAGAAATCGACAAAGATGCATTGCTAAACAGTGCTGCGGCAATCAATAATGCAGCAGGTAAACCTATTGGTGGTGTAGGCGGCAAAGTGCTTGACCAAGGTTTTGTTAAAACCCGTGATGAAGAGGTTGCCAAAGCTAAGGCAGAAGCTAAACGCAAAGCCGACGCAAAAATTGCAGCTGAAAAAGCACGCTTACAGGCTGATACCAAGAAAAAAGCAGAAGAAAAACTGAAAAACATGTTCAAAGGTTTTGGTTTTTAAATTATGCATGTTTTTGAACATATGCGTTTACATCCTGAACGCCCACAAATCAGACAAATTAAACATGCTGCCAAACTACTTAACGATGGTTGCTTTGCTGTTGTACCCACTGAAACAACCTATGCCATCATGGTTTTACCCACTGCACTCAAAGCCCAAGAAAACATTCGCCAACTTCGTGGTTTAGATGAACATCATTTATGGTCGTTGGTCTGCAAAGATTTGAAACAAGCCGCACAGTTTGTAAGTATCGACAACCCCTCCCATCGCATTTTAAAACACCATTTACCAGGGCCGTATACATTCATTCTCCCCGCCAACTCCAAGCTACCCAAACGCATCTTTGGTAAACGTAAAGATGTCGGCATCCGTATGCCCGACCATGCTGTTTGCACCATGCTTTTAGAAGAGCTTGGCGAACCACTATTAGCCACATCCATGCAATTCCCCGATGAAGATTTTATCGCTACTGACCCTGATGCCATCGAGCCGCGCATCAAACATTACAATGCTATATTACTTGATGCTGGGTGGGGTGATATGACCCCCACTACCATTGTTGATTTATGCGATGATATACCCCGAGTCTTACGCCAAGGTTTAGGAGAATGGGAAGTTTAGACACGGGAAAACGTTAAAAACAAATAATTATTTGTATAATAAGCTATTTCAAACCTCAACTTTCCATATTTTATTATGTCGCTTGAAGTTAGAATATCCCCATAACCGCTTTTTATTTTTGACACCTTCATATAATAAAAAATTTCGGTTGCTCCACCGAAAACGCCATAGACTTTGCAAATCCACCTTAATGTTTCAGAACTAACTTTTCCTTGCTAGCACTGTAACTAAGAGTACCCAGTTCCAATAAATTAGAAAATATTAAAAGAACTCTAAGAGAATGTATGGGTCGACCTTTATTGCAAGAATAAAGTTTATTACTGCTTTGTGATGTATGTCGTCGTTGCGTCCAAGTTTTCCTCACAAGCTAAAATTATAATATAAAAGTCCATACGAAGCGGAAAGGAGTTCCTCCCCCAAAAAAACATAATAAAAGCATTCACTAAGGAAAATCCTTAGTTGTTTTTACGACCTATACCTACTTAGAAAAATACCTGCACTCCGATACATACCTTATGACTGTTGCGAGCGGTCACATAAAAAGCTTCACAGGAGATGATGATGTTCAAATTACTTTTTAACCTCACACTAATAGCTACACTAACTACTTTGATGCAAAGCCAAGCATTGGCATGGGAACAACATGTTTTGCCAACATCTTTTAGCCAAAGCAGCACCCCCCACTACGGTGGCAACAAAGCACCCCTTGTATTCTCAAGCACACATATCCAAGCCATTGCTCCCAACCAGTCTGGATTATATGTGTGGGACTCTCAAAATGATGGTATCAACTGGACATCTACACGCATTACGCCCAACACCAATTTCACACAAGCTTATTTGGCTTCAAATACTTTAGCCTTAGCTTGGGGTTACAATATGGCTCCCACCATATTTCGTGACTCTGCAAACTCCGGTAGTTGGAGTGCTTCACCACATGTATGGCCGCTCGCAAGCTGGAATATCATCCATGTAAGCACTTCAACTAACGGAGACCTTATTGTTTTAGCCACCACCCCTGATACAGGAAAACTTGTTGAAGGCGAATTGTTTATAATTCGTGGTAATGCCAATGGCTGGAGCACTGCAACCCCTATCAGTGATGCTCATACATGGGTAGCAGATGCCACCACAGTTCATCATGCTTCTGGTTTACAAAGCATTGTTTGGAGTGAACGTAATGGCACCACTTGGCAAATCATGGTGCGTAATAGCAGCGATGGTATCACTTGGAGTGCACCACAAACGATTGTACAACATATCGCAGCACCTTATTTCCAAGAAGCTGCTGTTCAACTGGCTGCTGATACTTTGAACAATGGTGAAATCGCTTTGGCATTTACTGGCTGGAGCATGCAAGCGCATAGCCAAGTATGGAGCAAAGCATTTGACGCAATTTCAGGCGTAACAACCCAAAGCTTGAGCCTGTTACCTGATGCAGGTGACATGGTGGTACAACCATCATTGGTGACACTAGCCAACAATACTTGGGCAGTGGCATGGCAACAAAAAACAGGCATTGATTCAGAAATTTATATGGCGCAACACAATGCTAACGGTACTTGGTCAACTGCAGTTAATGTATCCATGGATCCTATGCATATGGACAGAGACCCACACATTACCCTTGGCTCTTCCAAAACACTTAACATTGCTTACACACGCCGCATGCAAGCTGATACAAATGAAGTATATATGTTGTCAGAAGGTGATGTGTTTGATGCTTCTTTAGATAGTGATGGTGATGGCGTTGCCGATAGCCAAGAACAAGGTTTTGACCTTGATCACGATGGTATTGATGATGCACAGTCTGCACGCATCGCAACATGGACAAATAGCGATGGTCGGTATGCTTTGATTGTACAAGGCAATGGTGAATTACGCCAAGTTCAAGCACCATCTTTTGCTGAAACACATATTAATGCACCACAAACACATCAAGTTTCAGGTAGCTTATTTTCTTTCCAAATTCACGCTCTTAACCCAGGAGAAACCACACAGATTCATGTATTAACACCAAATACTTTAGCTAAAAATACAACTTGGTTAAAACTAAATCCCAATGCCCAGTGGTCAGACAGTGAAAGTAATACTGTCTTTCTTGATGCTTCTGGCAAAGGTTTGATGATTTCACTCACCGATGGTGGTGTAGGTGATGAAGATGGCATGGCTGATGGAATTATTATTGACCCAGCCGCACTCGCCACACCACAAACAAACCATGTGATTAACCCTGTTGCTACAAACCAAACAACCAATACTGAAGCTGCAGCAGGCTGTTTAGTATCCAACAATAACAACCCATTCACTTTGTATATCATGCTTTTGATTCTTGGTGGTATTGTATTGCGTAAAAAAAGTATATCTGCACGCTGAAACCATAAAAAAAGGCTCGTGATTTCTCACGAGCCTTTAAATGTTTGGTTGCGGGGGCCGGACTTGAACCGACGACCTTCGGGTTATGAGCCCGACGAGCTACCACTGCTCCACCCCGCGTTATTGGGTGTTCGCCTCAAAGGTTTGAACCCGAAGCGCGGCGAATTATAGCGGCGACTTTTCATAATACAAGCACCAAGTTTTTGATGCCATCAACATCATACCACTCTAACCCTTACCCACAAATCATAAAGTTTCACACATCGACAAGCTAAATGTAATATTCGATGTTGTTCAGCGACTGAGTGTTAAACTGGAGTTTTTATACATTATGCGAGATATGTTGCCACTGCTTAAAAAAACAAACTTTCCTGCCATCAAACGCGCTCGTATGCACACCCTACAAGTGAATTTAGGTTATCTATGTAATCAAACTTGCTTTCATTGCCACGTTAATGCTGGTCCTAAACGCAAAGAAATTATGGATGAAGCTAATATCAACCTTCTCATCCAATTGATGGAAGTATCAGGCATTAAAACCTTGGATTTAACAGGTGGTGCACCTGAAATGAACCCGCACTTCCGTAAATTGGTGTTGGCTGCACGCAAGTTAAACATCAACGTGATTGACCGCTGTAACTTAACCATTCTTAGTGAAGAAGGCTATGAGTGGCTGGCTGATTTCTTGGCTGATAATCAAGTTGAAATTGCGGCATCATTACCCTGTTATTTGGAAGACAATGTGGATGCACAACGCGGCAATGGTGTGTTCCAATCCAGTATTGAAGGTATTAAAAAGTTAAATGTTTTAGACTACGGCATGGAAGGCAGCAAGCTCACCTTGAATCTAGTGTATAACCCTCAAGGCATCAGTTTACCTCCCTCACAACAAAAGCTTGAAGCCGCTTATAAAGATGAATTATTAGCTCGCTATGACATCCATTTTAACGAGCTTTTCACCATCACCAACCAGCCTATCGCACGCTTTGGAAGCACGCTTGTCACTAAAGGTTTATTTGATGAATATATGGCATTACTCAAAGACAACTTCCAACAAGCCAATGTGAAAGGCGTGATGTGCCGAACCTTAATCAGTATCGACTGGCAGGGTTATGTTTACGATTGTGATTTTAATCAAATGTTAGGGCTTCATGCACCCATTGAAGGCGAAGAAAAGTTACATATCGCTCAACTGATTGCCCAAGAAGAATTACAACAAACGCTAGGTTATGGTCTAGCAGGGCAAGCGATTACTGTGATGGACCATTGCTATGCTTGTACGGCTGGGCAAGGCTCAAGCTGTGGTGGTGCACTAGACTAGAAGATAATAAAACATTGCTTTAATGAA
>JALUWH010000320.1 GCA_027019685.1 Ghiorsea sp.
GACTCAAAAGGGCCATGAACAAACGCATGAGACAAGCCCTTAAACAGGAAACAGTCTCAGCCTAGCTCCGACTACAATTTAAAAGTACACAACTAAAACATAAGCCCTCCACTCGAGGGCTATTTTTTTACTTCTTTCAGTTAAGAAGTAATCAAATGATACAGTTTTATTCCAGTAACTAGTATATCAATCATTGATAACAATCTTTGACATACAAGTAACCGACCCATATATTATCAGTATAGGAGGCATGTATGAATGTGAACTTAACCCCCAGTTTGGAACAGTATGTGCGTGATTGTGCATCTACCAAGGATTACAACAATGCTAGCGAAGTCGTGCGTGAAGCCATTCGACTGCATAAACAACGAGAAGATGAGCGGCAGCTTAAATTAGAGAGGTTACGCACTTTAATTAAAGAAGGTGATGATGCTCTAGCCAACGGTGATTATATCGAAATCAACTCAAAGCAAGAGATGGACGACTTCTTTGCCAAGCTCTAAAAAGCTTCGCATATCTGCACCCGCTCAACAAAACTTAAAAGACATTACCACATACACCAAAGCAACATGGGGTAATAAGCAGGCGCAACATTACCTAAAGCAACTCCGACAAAGCTTTGATAAGCTGTGTATCGAATCCAACCTAGGAAAGCCATACCCTGAGGTTGACCAAACTTTACAAAGTTACCTCTGCCAAAAGCACATCATTTTTTATCGTATCCATGGCAATACTGTAAATATCATCCGTATTTTACATCAAAGCATGGATATTGAGGCTCATTTTTAAACCCTCTCGATTTTACTTTATAAATCATACGCATATACTATGCGCATATACTGTAACTTCTATTGAGGCGTAATATGAGCAAACCATTAAAAAAAGCTGTCAACCTTCGTATTAATCAACATCTGATTGATGAAGCCAAAGCCTTGAACATCAACCTTTCACAGACCCTTGAAGCATCTTTAATCAAATTGTTGCGTCAAAAACAGCAAGAGGCATGGCTAAAAGATAATCAAGATGCCGTGGCTTCTTATAACCAGCGTATTGAAAACAAAGGTGTGTTTAGCGATGGGTTGCGTCAGTTCTGATGGCACAGTTCGACGTTTATCTTAATCCCAACGCTGAAACCAACCACAATATTCCCTATCTTGTGGATGTACAGGCTGATTTATTGGATGTGTTGGCAACAAGGATCGTTATTCCCTTACACACCATGACATCCATGCCCAAGCCAGCAAGGCACCTAAACCCTATTCTTGAAATCAGCGGTGAAAAGCTTGTGCTTTCTACCTCCGAACTTGCGGGTATTCCTACATCTATACTTGGTAAACCCATAGATAGCTTAAAAGCTTATCGAGAAGATATGATTACGGCCTTAGATTTTGTATTTACTGGTATTTAGATTAAAAGGATAACGTCCTCTTGTTCTCGTAACCCGAACTTATCATCAAAGCACTGAAACAATGATTCATTTATGATACCATTCAGAAAATATATACCTGCTTCACAATACCCCTTTAGAATAAACCTAGGACAAACCGATAACCCATGAAAAAAACATTTAAGCTCACTCACCCCAAAACCAAATACGCTAGGCTTGTCGATGGCGCACGCCGCGATATTAAGAAGTATATAAAGCGAGAGCTAAGAAAAGAATTGCCTGAAGGCGCATTATCTTGGGACTTTGACTGTAAATTTGGTGCAACAGTTGAAGATGCGGAAACGATTCAAGCCAGTGATATTACTAAATGCATCAATACCATTGAAGAGCAGAAGTTAGAATCCTTTTATATTGAAATACTGGTTAAACCCGTCACTGAATAATTAGAGATTTTAACAAAAAGGGTAGCGTCCCCTTATTCCTGTATTGTGTCCCCTGAATTACAGTAATCTGTCACCGTGATTCATCTGAATTTTTCTCTACATGTTCCTTGTTTTTAATTATGAAACATAAATCTTTTGTAATAATTATAGCCCAAATAGCAATGCCAATTACGACAAAGGAGGGTAGTATTAATTCATATTGGTATTCAGTTTTTAGCGTTCCCAAATACTTTAATATAAAGTGCGCAATCCATCCAAATATAAAGCCGACAGTAATCGCTATGGCAAATCCTGGCATAACAACTTTGATAAAATATATTCTGAGAGCCTTACTGATTTGCATTGCTTACCCCTGCCCTACTAAATTACCAATAACCTGTCCTCCAGAAGCATAGCCATTAGATTGATATGGTTCATGCAGCATTTGATTTATCTGTGAAAATCGAAAATCGGGGACAGTACTTATTTAAAACTATCATACTCAATTTCTAGCACTTTTTAATGCCATCAAGCAAGAAAAAGACAAAAAGAGTATACTGTCCCCGATTTTCGAAAACAATTCAAGCCAGTGATATTACGAAATGCATCAATGCCATTGAAGAGCAGAAGTTAGAATCCTTTTATATTGAAATATTGGTTAAACCCGTCACTGAATAATTAGGGGCTTTAACAAAAAGGGTAGCATCCCCTTATTCATTTATATTGAAATACTGGTTAAACCAGTCACATAATAATTAGGGGCTTAACTAAAAAGGTGCATCCTCTTATTCCACAAATCAACGCCAAGGTATTATTACGGCTTTAGACTTTATAATCACCAGCACTTAGATTAAAAAAGTAGTGTTCTCTTATTCATTATTCCCCCTTAAATAACCATTGCTTTTTTAGCAAGGTTCCCCACAGTAAGCTTTTCAACTAGATAAAAATCATGAGGAGAGGTTCAAAGTGTCTAATTCAACAGATTCCGAAGAGTTTAAAAAATGGGTTGAGTATGAAAAAATAGCAATGCACTTTAATGAATTAATTATACAACTTCGTGTCCGTGCATTAGCTGGTGTAGGTGCAGTTTCTGTACTAGTAGGTTTCATGTCTAAAGTAAGCCCAACTGGTGAATACAACTGGGGACTTTTGTTTGTTGCACTAGTTGCCCTGACTATTGCATGGTTCGCAATTTTGGTTCTTGACCTATTTTACTATAACCGTTTGCTATCTGGATCAGTAAATGCTGTTTTAGAAGTTGAGAAAGCAAGCAGCAGCAACTTAGATATGAGTACCAAAATTGCTAATGAGGTTAGCTCATCTTGTATTGATGGAAGGTATTGGTTCTATGGGATAGTCCTTTTTACCCTCATTATTGGCATTTATTTAACATACCCAAAGATTCAATAACCTAAGTTTGGAGCCAACCAACGCTCGGCTTCATCAAGACTCATGCCTTTACGCTTGGCATAATCTTTGACTTGGTCTTTATTGATTTTACCCACCATGAAATAATGCGATTCAGGGTTGGCGAAATATAGCCCTGAAACGGCGGCTGTGGGCAGCATGGCAAAGGATTCCGTGATTTGCATACCAATGTTTTTCTCCACATCCAAAAGCTGCCAAAGTGTGCCTTTTTCGGTGTGGTCTGGGCATGCTGGATAACCTGCCGCAGGGCGAATGCCTTGGTATTTTTCTCTGATGATTTCTTCATTGCTCAAAGTTTCATCGGTAGCATAGCCCCAATGCTTAGTACGCACTTGTTTGTGTAGCATTTCAGCTAATGCTTCTGCCAAACGGTCTGCTAATACTTTAATCATAATCGCTGCATAATCATCATGCTCAGATTCATAGGCAGAAGCTTTTTCTTGTGCACCAAAGATAGATACTGCAAATGCACCGATATGGTCATGGGCTTGCTCTGATTTTGAAATGAAATCACTCAAACAAAGGTTGGCACGTTTATCTTTTTTGTCTGTTTGTTGTCTAAGAAAGTGGAAACGTGTTTTTTCTTGGGTTTTATTCTCATCTTCATACACAATCACGCTATCATCATCGGTGGCTTGCGCTGGGAACAAGCCAAATATCGCTTTGGCTGTAAACCAATCTTCATCAATGATTTTATCCAACCATTGGTTGGCTTCATCAAACAACTTCTGCGCTTCTTTGCCCTTGTGTGGGTCATTCAAAATGCGCGGATATGCGCCATTAAGCTCCCAAGCGCCAAAGAATGGCGACCAATCAATGTATTCCCGAATATCGGCAATGGATAAATCATCCAACACGGTGACACCAAGTTTGTTGGGCGCAGATGCAATCGTATTATCATTCAATGCTGTCGGATTGGCTCTGGCATCGGCTAAAGAGAGCCAATCAGTTTGCTTTTGCCTGCCCAAATAACGCTCACGCACACCAATGTATTCTTCACGTATATCTTTGACAAAATCCGCACGATTGAGTTCTGAAATCAAATTCTGAGCCACACCCACAGCCCTAGAAGCATCTTTCACCCAAACCACAGGCTCATCATATTCTGGGAATATTTTCACAGCAGTATGCGCCTTGGATGTGGTCGCACCACCCAACATAATCGGCAACGAAAAGTCCAAACGCTTCATTTCTTTGGCGATATGCACCATTTCATCCAAAGATGGGGTAATCAAGCCTGATAAACCGATAATATCCACATCATGCTTTTTGGCTTCTTCCAAAATCGTCGCCGTTGGCACCATTACGCCCAAATCAATCACTTCAAAGTTGTTGCACTGAAGCACCACGCCCACGATATTTTTACCAATATCATGCACATCGCCTTTTACAGTCGCCATCAACACTTTACCATTGGATGAGTTTACACCTTCAGCCTTGCCAGCCTCAATATATGGCATCAAATATGCCACGGCCTTCTTCATTACACGTGCGGATTTCACCACTTGCGGCAAAAACATTTTTCCCTCACCAAACAAGTCTCCCACCACATTCATACCATCCATAAGCGGGCCTTCAATCACTTCAATGGGGGCATCAAAGGCTTGCCTTGCTTCTTCGGTGTCTTCGGTAACAAAAGCATCAATGCCTTTGACTAGCGCATGTTCCAAGCGCTTGGCCACAGGAAGTTTGCGCCATTCATCATCGGCTTTTTTGGCAACAACACCATCACCACGGTATTTCTCAGCAATATCCAAGAGTTTATCTGTGGCATCGGGATGTTTGTTTAACACCACATCTTCCACGGCATCACGCAATTCTGTTGGAATATCTTCATACACTTCCAACATACCCGCATTAACAATGCCCATATCCATACCTTGTTTAATGGCATAGTATAAGAAGACCGAATGAATCGCTTCACGTACAGGGTTATTACCCCTAAATGAGAAAGATACATTAGACACGCCGCCTGAAATCATGGCATGCGGTAGGTTCTTTTTAATCCAGCCCGTAGCTTCAATGAAGTCCACGGCATAGTTATTATGTTCCTCAATGCCTGTGGCGATAGCAAAGATATTGGGGTCAAAAATAATATCTTCAGGTGGGAAATCGCACTTTTCAGTAAGCACTTTGTATGAGCGTTCGCAAATCTCTGTTTTACGCGCATAAGTATCGGCTTGCCCATCTTCATCAAACGCCATAATGATGGCGGCTGCACCATATTTACGAATCAACTTGGCTTGGCGGATAAAGTTTTCCTCGCCTTCTTTGAGAGAAATCGAATTGACCACACCTTTGCCCTGCACACATTGCAGACCTTCTTCGATGATTTCCCATTTCGATGAATCAATCATCACCGGCACTTTGGAAATATCAGGCTCGGATGCGATAAGGTTTAAGAAAGTACGCATGGCAGCTTTGCCATCAAGCATGGCTTCATCCATATTCACATCAATAATTTGCGCACCGTTTTCCACTTGCTCACGGCAAATATCCAAGGCGGTATCGTAGTCACCTTCCATGACCAATCGTTTAAATTTAGCAGAGCCCGTGACGTTAGCTCGCTCACCCACATTCACAAACAATGAGTTCTCATCAATATGTAACGGCTCTAAACCTGATAAACGGCATTGCACAGGCACATCAGGAATCACCCGGGGCGCAACGCCATCCACAGCCTTTGCCATAGCGCGGATATGGTCTGGCGATGTACCACAACAACCACCAATAATGTTTAAAAAACCAGACCTTGCCCACTCTCCAATTTCAGCAGCCATTTCTTCAGGTGTTTCATCATATCCGCCCATAGCATTGGGTAAACCTGCATTGGGATGTGCATTGATATAACATGAAGAAGTATTGGATAACTCCTCAATATATTGGCGTAATTCGCCTGCACCAAGCGCACAGTTTAGTCCAATCGAGATGGGTTCGGCATGAGCCATAGAGTTGTAAAATGCTGTGGCTGTTTGCCCAGAAAGCGTGCGCCCTGATGCATCTGTAATCGTGCCTGAAATCATAATCGGCAATTCAATACCAAGCTCTTCAAAAGCTTCTTTGACCGCATAAATCGCAGCCTTGGCATTCAGCACATCAAACACAGTCTCAATCAGAATAATATCCGAGCCACCCTCAACAAGCCCTTTGGTGGCAACTTTATAAGTCTCAACCAATTCCATAAATGTTACATTCCGATAACCAGGGTCATTCACATCAGGCGAAATCGAAGCCGTACGTGACGTGGGGCCAACCACGCCCGCCACAAAGCGTGGTTTTTCAGGTGTACTCGCGGCATCACAGGCTTCGCGCGCCAGCTTTGCACCCGCCACATTCATTTCATACACCAATTCTTCCATACCATAGTCAGCCATGGATGGTTTGTTGGAGTTGAAGGTGTTGGTTTCTAAAATATCCGCACCCGCTTCTAAATAAGCGGTATGAATATCTTTAATAATTTGGGGTTGGGTTAAAGAAAGTAAATCGTTATTGCCTTTAAGCTCAGATGGCCAATCCGCAAATCGTTCACCTCTATAGTCGGCTTCTTCAAGTTTATAGGCTTGAATCATGGTACCCATGGCGCCATCAAGCAAAAGGATGCGTTGTTTTAACTGTTTAAGAATTTCTATATGTGCAGAGGTAAGTTGTTTCATAAGGGCAAGGTTATCAGTTCTTTAGGCTATTACAAAACCAGATTACACATTAAGACTCCTGCAAAGAAAAAACATATTTCTACACACATGTGATTTTTTTACTTTTATTATGTGACAACAGCTTTAGATTTGCGCTCTTGCTTGGTGTAAAACAAGCTTGCGTAGTACAGAGGGGAAGAACATGAAAGTATCAGATGCCGTTGAACAGCTTAGAAATGCACGTGCCGCACATAAAGCTTGGGTAGCACGCGCTGAGGCTATGATCGAAGGAATGAATGTCGACAAAGAGCATATTCCTATGCTGCCTACTGACTGTGTCTTTGGTAAATGGTATTATGGATCAGGACAAGCTTTAAGGAAACTACCCGCATACAAATCCATGGAAAAACCACACGACAGCTTACACCGCACTTATATGCAAATTTTTAAGCTACTGTTTGACGAACCCGATGTATCAGCATGGGGAAAACTATTTGGCAAAGCTAAAAAAGCCAAAGCTGACCAAATCAAAGAAGCACAAGTTCTTTTAAAACGGTTACAATCTATTTCTGATGATGTTTGTGAAATTTTAGAAACCCTTGAAGATCAATTCATAACCGCCGCAAGAAAACAAAAAGTTAATAGCACTATTAATCATACACTTGGTTAATCATTTAACGCTCACAGATAAGACATAAAAAAAGACGCTCTAGAGCGTCTTTTTTACATTTAAAGCATCATACCTACATCAAGACGCGCTCAATACCACCGTCTTTAATACGCTGCACAAATATTTTCTGCCAATCATCGCCATGCAACTGTTTCATCAGTTCTACCACGATATAATCCGCATCCACGCCAGAGCTTTCTTCCAAACGTGATAAACCTTGCAAACATGCGGGGCAAGAAGTCAGAATTTTTTGTTGTTCATCACCCAATAAGGCTAACTTTTCACTGGCTTCTGCCATTTTTTCTTCTTTGCGAGCGCGAATCTTCCCTGAAATAGCTGGATATGCCGCAGCCAATGTACCTGCTTCAGCACAACACTCTTCACTTTCCACAGACTGTTTATTCAACAAGGAAGAAATCACCGTTTCAGAGCCATGGCGTTTGAGTGGATTATGACAAGGTTCATGATACATATACTGTACACCTTGCACATTATCTACACTTACCCCTTGCGTCATTAAATACTCATGAATATCAATCAATGGCGCATCAGGAAAAATTTCTTCCAAATAATACTTGGTTAATTGGTCATAACATGTACCACAAGAAATGACGACTGCCTCAAAATCAAGGTAAGAGAGTGCATTTTTTAAGCGGTGAAACAGCACCCTATTATCATACGTAATCTGATCCCCTTGCTCATGATCACCACCTGCCGTACTCGGGTAACCACAACACAAATATGATGGTGGAAGCACAACATTCACACCTAGGTCAAAGAGTGCTGCTTGGGTTGCTATACCCACTTGAGAAAACAAACGCTCTGAACCACAACCGGGGAAGTAAAACACAGCCCTACCATTGGCTTTATTGGCATCACGCAAAATAGGAATCATATTTTTATCACGCGATTCAATGCCCAAAATTTGACGTGATGTTCTGAGTGGTAAGGTAGGCAAAGGCCGCTCTACAAAATTAATAATTTGTGCCTCAATTCCATCCAAGTTACGCGTTGCCGCAGGCTTATCTTTAATCACACCCATCAGTTTCGCTGCTTTATGTAACCATTGATGCCCTTTATAACTCCAGCGAATACCCACTTCACGTACAATCTTGACCAAATCAGGGTTTTGAATCACCAAGAACATCAAAGAAAGTTTAGAAACAATGTTAAAACGGGCTTGTCCTTTGTCTTTAAGCAAAGCGCGCATTTTTTCAGTGACTGCACCAAAATCAATATCCACAGGGCATGGTGCTTCACATTTATGACAAATCGTGCAATGACTAGCCACATCTTGTAAACCTTCAAACTGCTCAAAAGAAATTCCCGCACCTGTTTGTGACTCATACAAAAAAGCTTCAATAATTGCACCCGATGCTTGAATCTTATTGCGCGGTGAATACAACATATTGGCACGCGGAAAATGCGTGTTACACACTGGTTTACACTTACCACAGCGCAAACATGGCGAAATCTCTTCCGAAAGCTCGGTTAAATCAGCCGCTTCCATAATCACAGATTCATGTTCTAAAAGGTTGAAACTTGGTGTATAAGTTAGGCTTAAATCCAAACCTGGCTGCAATTTTCCTCGGTTAAACAAGTCTTCAGGGTCTGCCCCCTTCAAATAAGCCGCAGTTTCTGACAATACTTCATCATTTAAGTACTCAAGCTTAGTGATACCAATGCCGTGCTCTCCAGAAATCACACCACCAAGTTCTTCAGCTTTTCGCATCACTTTTTCAACCACATGGTGCGCTCTACGCATCATCATATAATCATTGGAGTTCACTGGAATATTGGTATGCACATTACCATCACCTGCATGCATATGGGTCGCAACAACCACACGACCAGATAATACCTGTTGATGAATGGCTTTAATTTTATTTTCTAAGGTTTCATTACCACGCAAATGCTCAAGCAATGGTTTTTCAACTTCTTCACGGTATGAAACCCGTAAATCACCACGTTGAATCACACCAAAAACAGTATCATCTTCCAATAAGTCTATATCCGTAAAATATTGTGTATAGTTGGATGCAGGTTCTTTTAAACCCTTACTTAAATCACTCCATTTTTGCCGTGCTTGTTTGATAATCGCTACACAACTATCTAACTTTTCATCCAAATACATATCATCTTCAAGGTTTAATTCTTGGCGAATGAGCTGATTATCTGAATCCAAAGAAGCTTTTGTGGTTTCAAAATATTCAGACAAGGCATCAATAATATCAATCTTATTGCTTATGGAGTTTTCAATATTAAGAAACTCTACATAATCATTGTATTCCGATAAACGTGGCAATGGAATCACCACATCTTCATTCATTTTGAAGGCTCGTGTGTGTTTGGCAATGGCAGCCATGCGACCCCTATCGCCCCAGAAACGCCCTCTATCTTCTTTAGAAATAGCGACAAAACCTTCACCATTACCTTCAGATGCCAAGCGACAAATATCAGAACAAGCTTGTGCTACAGCTTTGTCATCATCACCTGATACATCTATCAATAACACCACTCTAGGGCGTTCACGGCGTGTGGATTTACTCACATAATTGATGGCTTTAACATATTTCTCATCAAAATGTTCAAAACCTTCAAGAAATACAGTTTCTTGTGCATCCACATGGTTTTTAATATTTACCAAAGCTTGGGTTGCATCATCCAATTTTTGCCCAAAAAACTCACAACATACTGTGCGCGTTACATCATAAGCACGGTGCAAAATAAAGGTGGCTTCAACAATAAAACCATCTGTACCTTCTTTTTGTACGCCCGGTAAACCACCCATGGCTTTGCGGGTTACATCTTTACCTAAACCTTCTTTACGGAAAATATGCCCTGGCAAATCTAAGTTTTCTTCAGATATGACTGTTCCATCAATCGAAGAGGTTTTGGTAATTTTAAAGTGTATTTGAGCTTCATCATGCAGTTTACCCATATTATGGTTGATGCGTTCCACCAATAACCAGTGTCCATCAGGGGTTACCATTTTCCAGCTTAATAAGTTATCAACACATGTACCCCAAATCACTGCATGTTTACCACCAGCATTGGAAGCAACGTTACCACCAATGGTACATGCCCAAAGGCTGGTTGGGTCTGTTGCAAACACATGGGGCTTGGATGCATCCATGACTTTGCCTGTTACCGCACCCGCTTGCGCCGTGATGGTGGCAACTTCACCTTTATCACCAATGTTTCTGGTTTCAACTTTTCCAATCTTATCAAATTTTTCTACATTGATCATCACAGAATCATTGGATAATGGCACAGAACCACCACATAAACCTGTACCACCACCGCGCGGAATCACCACTAAACCTTGCTGTTGAATCGCACGAATTAAACCTGGTATTTCTTCGGCCGTATCTGGTGTTAATACACAAAATGGCAAATGTGAACGCCAGTCTGTGGCATCGGTTGCGTGATGACTTAAAGTAAAAGCATCAAAGTGAATATTATTCTTATGGGTAAACTTAGCAAAAGCACGTTTGGCTTTACGCCTGCGTTTGGGCTCATTCTCAAACCATGCATAAAAATCTTCCAGCATACGCTCTGTGGAACAAGCTACGCGTGTCGCTCTTGGATTATCTTGCGCACTAGCCTTAATGCGACCAATGCGTTTCTGCTGCTGAAACCTTAATTTCTTTAAGCGTTTAGGATGCTTAAGCAAGTCATTTTTTAAGAAAATATTGCGTTCAATGACCCATACATCACCCAAAACATCAAACAAAAGGCGCGCTGAACGACCTGTTTTACGCTGAGAACGGAGCACACTTAAGTCGTCCCATACCTCTTCGCCTAAGAAGCGTTTAACAATCTCACGGTCTGAATAAGACGTGTAATTATATGGTATTTCACGAATATGTTCACTCACTAAGCCACTCCATAGCGCATCAGTTCTACAAGAGAAATCAAGCATACTTTCCCTAAAAGCGCCGATAGCGTAACAGCGTTACATGAAAATAAACTAAATGAATTTGTAACTGTCATCACAGCCACTAAATTGCTAGGGTTCGCCAGTACTTTATCTAGGAGACAGCAAATGCCCAAGCAAGAAACCTTTTCAGCCTTTGACCAAGATGCACTGGACTACCATAGCCAACCCACACCAGGTAAAATAAGTGTGCGCCCAAGCAAACCTTGTGTCACCCAGCGTGATTTAGCACTTGCCTATTCACCAGGTGTGGCCATTCCTTGCTTGGAAATTGAAAAAGACCCGAATAAAGCTGATGAATACACATCTCGTGCCAACTTGGTCGGTGTGATTAGTAATGGTACTGCTGTATTGGGGCTGGGCAATATTGGTGCGCTTGCCAGCAAACCAGTAATGGAAGGTAAAGGTGTTTTATTTAAACGTTTTGCTGATATTGATGTCTTTGATATCGAAGTTGACGAACTCGACCCTATGGCATTTGTTGAAACCGTAGCGCGTCTAGAGCCAACCTTTGGTGGCATCAACTTAGAAGACATTAAGGCTCCTGAATGTTTTATTATCGAAGAAGAACTCAAAAAACGCGTCAATATCCCTGTATTACATGATGACCAGCATGGTACAGCTGTGATTACAACCGCAGCTTTAATTAACGCGCTCATCTTACAAAACAAAAACATTGAAGATGTAAAAATTGTTTGCCTCGGTGCGGGAGCAGCTGGTTTTGCTTGTATGCGTTTAATTGAAGAACTTGGCGCACAACGTAAAAACATGTATTTCTTAGATAGAAAAGGTGTCATCCACAACAACCGTGGCGATGAACTTCCCTTTCACAAAGCACACTTTGCTAACGGTGATAAAGATACCAGCCTAGAAGAAATTATCGTAGGTGCAGATGTCTTCCTTGGGCTTTCACAAGGCAATATGGTTACCCCTGAAATGCTTCAAAGCATGGCAGATAAACCCATTGTTTTTGCCATGGCAAACCCAACCCCAGAAATTAATTATGATGTTGCTATGAGTACCCGCCCTGATTTAATCATGGCAACTGGTCGCTCTGACCACCCCAATCAAGTCAACAACGTACTTGGTTTCCCATTCTTATTCCGTGGTGCGTTGGATGTACGTGCCACCACTTTTAATGAAGAAATGAAAATTGCAGCAGTGCATGCACTTGCTGAATTAGCTCGCGAAGAAGTACCAGCATCTGTGCTTAAAGTGTATGGTGAAAAAGAGTTGCGTTTTGGGCCACAGTATATCTTACCCAAACCCTTTGATCCGCGCTTGATTGAAGTTGTGCCCACTGCCGTGGCCAAAGCAGCAGTCGCAACAGGTGTTGCTCGTCAGCCTATTACTGATTTTGACAATTATGCACAAGAACTTGCAGGACGCATTGATCAATCCCGCACCTTTATGCGTCTGGTTATGGATAAAGCTAGACACCAACCTTTACGTTTGGCTTTCCCTGAAGGAGACGACCCTACCATTATTCGTGCAGCTACCGTGATGCGTGATGAAAATATCGCTAAACCCATGTTGATTGGTTGCCCAGAAAGCATCCAAAACCAAGCTGAAATGATGCGTCTAGACTTAAAAGGTGTAGAAATCATTGACCCTAACGAAGAAAACTCTCGTTTCGATAGTCTAGCCGATGCCCTTTACTTCGACCGTAAACGCCATGGTGTATTACGTAATGTTGCAGTAGAAACACTCAAACATGATAAAAATACTTTAGGTTCTTTATTGGTAAGGCAAGGGTTTGCTGATGGCATGCTCACAGGTCGCACACAGCACTACCCAACAACACTTAGCCCCATACTTAAAGTACTGGGGCATGATGAAAAAACAAATGAACACCATCATGTTTATGGTATGTATTTGTTAATCTTAGAAGAACGTGCGCTATTATTTGCCGATTGTACTGTTAATGTTGAGATGAGTGCAGAACAACTTGCTGAAGTTGCTGTTTTCACTGCAAAAACAGCAGAGTCGCTCGGCATTGACCCTAAAATTGGCATGTTATCGTTCTCAAATTTTGGCAGCTCAACCCATACTGAATCGCAAAAAGTTGCTGATGCAGTTCGTATCCTGCACCGTACACACCCTAAACTTATTGTTGATGGTGAAATGCAAGCGGATACAGCAGTTAACAGTGATATTTTATCCAACTATCCTTTTTCTAAGTTGACTGAATCAGCAAATGTGTTGATATTCCCCACGATGCAAGCAGGAAATATCGCCTACAAACTACTTAAAGAACTAGCAGGAGCTACGGCTATTGGCCCCATTCTTATGGGGCTACCGCAACAGGTTCATGTTTTGCAAACAGGTGCTAGTGTTGATGATATTGTAAACTTGGCTGCTATTGCATCCGCAAGAGCAATTGATTAGAAAGTGCATTAGTATCAAAAGGGGGCAGGTAAAAAATATGAATCATCTATTGCGAAACATCCCATTGTTTTCAGAGCTCAATGACAATGAGATTGAGGCTATTCACAAGCTCATCACCTTCCACGATGTGGCAAAAAAAACCATTGTTTTACAAGAAGGTGAGGATGGTTGCTCTTTATTTATTATCATCTCGGGCTCAGTTAAAATATCATACTATGCACCTGACGGGCGCGAAGTGGTTTTATCACTGCTTGAGGAAGGTGCATATTTTGGTGAAATGTCCTTATTGGATAAACAACCGCGCTCTGCCACTGTAGTTACACTTAGCGACTCGCGTTTAGCACAAATTCGACGGGCTGATTTTGAACGCCTACTGCTCAAGCAACCCAAAGTTGCCTTAAAACTATTATCTGAGACCGTATCTCGCTTACGTCGTACTAGCAAAGTGCTTGAGCGGATTAGCACTTTGGATGTACCACACCGACTTTATCATTATCTTAAAGACTTTGCAGACCGCTTTGGCAAAGAAGAAACCAATGGTATTGTTACCGTTCAGCTACCCACCCATCAAATGATTGCTGACCAGCTTTCAACCAGCAGAGAAACCATTTCTCGGGCAGCTAGTACCTTAAAAAAAGAGGGTATTATTATCAAGTCAGACAAACCTAGTGAATCTAAGCTAGATATGGAATCATTAGAAACACTTCTTCAAGCCATAGGTTAACAAGTTGGCTACAAACAAAAACACAACCTATAATAGACATTAGCTCAACGGCTATTTATGCTTCTGCTCGAAGTAAAAAGCATCAATGATAGCACCATCATGGAGTTTTAAACATGGATGATAGTAATCTAAACCCAGCTTTACCTGTTCTTATCGAAGATGAGATGAAGAGCTCTTATCTCGATTATGCGATGAGTGTGATTATTGGCAGGGCATTACCCGATGCTAGAGATGGTCTAAAACCTGTTCATAGGCGTATTTTATATGCCATGCAAGACTTGGGGTCCACATTTGAAAAACCTTACAAAAAATCGGCGCGTATCGTAGGTGATGTGATTGGTAAATATCATCCCCATGGAGATACAGCAGTGTATGATGCCATGGTGCGTATGGCACAACCTTGGAGCATGCGTCATGTGCTTGTTGATGGTCAAGGTAACTTCGGTTCTGTGGATGGCGACTCCCCTGCTGCAATGCGTTATACTGAATCGCGCATGAGTAAATTGTCTGCAGAATTACTTGCAGACCTTGATAAAGACACCGTTGATTTTGGTCCTAACTACGATGAATCGTTATCTGAGCCAAAAGTATTACCTGCAAAGTACCCCAACCTTTTAGTCAATGGTTCGCAAGGTATTGCTGTGGGTATGGCAACCAATATCCCGCCGCACAACTTAGGCGAAGCGATCAATGCAATCATCGCTTTAACCAAAAACATTGATATTGATGATGAAGAACTGATGCAAATCATGCCTGGCCCTGATTTTCCAACGGCTGGTTTCATTTATGGTCGTAAAGGTATGCGTGATGCCTTTGCCACAGGTCGTGGCTCTGTCACTATGCGGGCTAAAGTTGTCATTGAGCGCAACAAACGCACCAAACGCGAATCCTTGGTCATTGCCGAACTTCCTTATCAAGTTAACAAAGCAAAATTACACAAATATATTGCAGAGTTGGCTAGAGATAAAAAAATCGAGGGTATTTCAGAAGTTCGTGATGAATCCGACCGTGACGGCATGCGTTTGGTCATTGATTTGAAGAAAAATGAAGTCCCTGAAATTATATTGAACAACCTATACAAACAAACGCCAATGCAATGCAACTTTAGCTGCAACTATCTATCATTGCTTGATGGCCAGCCTAAACTTTGTGGTGTGCGTGAGTTGTTATTACACTTCCTAGACCATCGCCGCCAAGTAGTGACACGTCGTTGTTTGTTTGATTTGGCAAAAGCAGAAGCCCGCATCCATATTTTAGAAGGTCTACTGATTGCACTCGATAATATTGATGCGGTGATTAAACTTATTCGCGCCAGCAAAACGGGTGCCGAAGCCAAAGAGAATTTGTGTGCTCAATTTGATTTATCAGAGAAACAAGCACAAGCTATTTTGGACATGCGTTTACAGCGTCTTACTGGCTTGGAATATGATAAAATCAAAGCTGAATTTGATGAAATCGCAGCATTGATTACTTACCTTAAAGAAATCTTGGCTGATGAAAAGTTGTTGATGAAAGTTATTGTGGAAGAGCTTGAGCAAGTCCGCGACAAATATGCAGACCCGCGTCGCTCTATCATCATTGATGAAACCGCTGAGTTATCCATTGAAGATTTGATTACCGAAGAAGATATGGTGGTCACGATTTCCAACGAAGGTTACATCAAACGTAACCCGACTACCCTTTATAGAGCGCAACGTCGTGGCGGCAAAGGCAAAACAGCCATGACCACCAAAGAAGAAGATTTTGTTCAACAACTTATGGTTGCATCTACACATGATTTCTTATTGTTCTTCTCAGACAAAGGTCGCGTGTTCCGTAAAAAGGTTTATGAAGTACCACAAGCAGGTCGTGCTGCGCGTGGTAAAGCTTTGGTCAACATCTTACCTGTTGAAAAAGGTGAAAAAATCTCTGCAACATTGGCAGTGCGCGAATTTGCAGAAGGTCAATACATCATCATGGCAACCAAAAATGGTGTGGTGAAGAAAACCAGCCTCACCGAATACAAAAATATTCGCTCCAATGGCATTATTGCTATTCGTTTGGATGATAATGATGAATTGATGGCTGTCGCTATTTCTACAGGTGAACAAGACATCATGCTTGCTTCAAGCAATGGTAAAGCAATTCGTTTTAGTGAGACTGACGTACGTCCACTTAGCCGTAGCACACGTGGTGTGACAGGCATCCGTATGAGTGAAGGCAACCGTGTGATTTCCATGTCTGTGGTAGCTGAAAAAGCAACATTCTTGGCTATTTCTGAAAACGGCTATGGTAAACGTACTGCAGTGAGTGAATACAACACCCAAAAACGTGGTGGACAAGGTGTATTCACCCTGAAAACGGGTGGTCGCAATGGCGATATGATTGGGGCGCTTCAAGTCTTGGATGATGACCAAGTGATGATGATGACCGACTCTGGTCGTTTGGTGCGTATTCGTATGAATGGTATCAATGTCATTGGTCGTAATACGCAAGGTGTAACATTGATTGATTGCTCCAAAAAAGAGCGCGTCATTGGTGCTGTGCGTGTGGTTGAAAAACAAGATGAAAGCGATGATGAAAATATTGTCGAATCTGACTTTGATGATGATTTTGATGAAAATGCAGCCAGCACAAACGATACAACAAACACATCAGAGACAGGTGACAATGAATGATAGACCGCAAAGCGCTACGTACTGATGCGCCAACTATGGAAGAAGCGTTAAAAAAACGCGGTGAAGATGTTGTAGCTAAAGATTCCACTTGGAAGAAATCTTTAACACTTGATGCGCAGCAACGCCAACTAAAAAGTGAGTCTGAAAGACTTCAAGCGGAACGCAATAAAGTATCTAAGCTGATTGGCTTAAAAAAGAAGAATGGCGAAGATGCTTCTGCTGAGCTTCAAAGCATGGGTGAAGTTGGCAAACAAACCAAACTATTGGATACCCAAGCCAAAGAAGCTGAAGCAGCCTTTAACTTAGCTTTGCTTGAAATCCCCAATATACCTCATGAAAGTGTACCTACTGGGCAAGATGAAGCAGACAATGTGGAAATTCGTCGCTGGGGAACACCTCGAACTGATAATGTGCCTGCGCATTGGGATATTGGGGAAGGCTTGGGCATTATAGATTTTGATGCAGGTACCAAGCTTGCAGGAAGTCGCTTTTCCGTGCTCAAAGGTGCTGGCGCACGTATGGAACGCGCATTGATTCAATTCATGCTAGACAAACATGCCGATACGCACGGTTATGAAGAAGTATGGGTTCCTGCCATTGCCAATCGCAAAACCATGACGGGTACTGGGCAATTACCCAAATTTGAAGACGATGCTTACAGGCTTGCAGGAGAAGACTTGTTTCTTATCCCAACAGCAGAAGTACCTGTCACCAACCTTTATCAAGATATGATTCTTGAAGCGACACAACTACCTATTAAACACTGTGCATACACCCCATGTTTTCGCCGTGAAGCAGGCTCTGCAGGGCGCGATACACGTGGCATTATTCGCCAACATCAATTTGATAAAGTTGAGCTTGTACAACTCGTACACCCTTCCCATGCTTTAACCGCCCTAGATGAACTATTATCACATGCTGCTGCTATTTTAGAAGCCCTAGAACTACCCTATCGATTGGTCAATTTATGTGCTGGAGACCTTGGTTTTTCGGCTGAAAAAACATTTGATTTGGAAGTGTGGCTACCAAGCCAAAATACCTACCGTGAAATTTCATCATGCTCATCTTTTGCTCAATTTCAAGGTCGTCGTGCTGGTATTCGTTTTCGTGAAGAAGGTGGTAAACCACAACCTGTTGCCACCATTAATGGTTCTGGTTTAGCTATTGGTCGAACCATGGTTGCTATTCTTGAAAACTATTGGCAAGCTGATGGTAGTGTCAATGTTCCCCTTGCATTACAACCTTATATGGCAGGTTTAGAAAAAATTCAAACCAAACCAACCGCATAAAGAGAGCCATAATCATGTTTAAATATACCTTCATCATTGCAGCCTTTTTACTTAGTGCTTGCGCTAGCGAACCCTTAAGCCTCTCTAAATCTGCAAAAGATGACTACCTCAAAGGAAAAAGCTTAATTTCTTCAAATAATTATGCGAGAGCAGTGCAGTTCCTTGAAAAATTTGCAGCTAAATATCCCTACAGTGAATATGCAACAAAAGCTAAGATATTGCGCCTTGAAGCTGCTTATTTGGATGAACAATATGTGCTGAGTGAAACATTGGCTTTACGCTTTATGGATACCCACCCTACACATCCACAACTTGCTCATGTTCAGTATTTACTTGGCATGAGTTATTACCAAGAGTCATCAAGCGCCAACCATGACCAACAATTCTCCAATAAAGCCAGAGATACTTTTGTCGCGCTTAACCAAAAATTTCCTAATAACCCCAACTTCAAACAAGCCCAGCAATACATTCAAGAGCTTACAGACCGCTTGGCTGAGCATGAATTCATTGTTGGTAAGTTTTACTTTGATAAAAAACTTTATGTTGCCGCAACCAACCGCTTTGTTCTGTTAAAAAACACCTACCCCAATAGCCACCAAATTGATGAAACTTTATATTACCTTGTCGCATCATATGTCGCATTAAAACAAAAGGATTATGCTAAAGAAGTATTAAGTGCACTGCAAAACAAACCTACACAAAACCAATGGCGTAAAAAAGCGGAAGCAATAATGTGATGTTTCGTTTCATTTTTATTGCCATCGTTTTTATCATTACAGCATGCACAGATAACCAGACTCAAAGTATTCATACATTACTCGAAGCTAGAAATCATAGCATAAGCCAACAAGATATTGAGGAATACACATCACTTTTAGATACAAGCTACTTAAAACATCAAGGTCAACACAAGGTGGCACAAATGGCACAAGTGTTTACCCGATTCAAAAAGGTTCGTATGGACACTAGAGACCAAGAAATCCGAATCATTGATGATAATCATGCTATTTGTGAACAAACTTATATATTAAAGGTTTTTGCTGATGGTGATTGGCGCAAGATTGTACAACGTGAACAGCTAACTTTTACCAAAACTGATGGTCACTGGAAAATTAGCGGCGGACTTTAAAGAAAAAATGCCCTCGTAGCTCAGATGGATAGAGCGACCGCCTCCTAAGCGGTAGGCCACAGGTTCGACTCCTGTCGAGGGCACCATTTATGCCTTATTTATAAAATTAAACTTGCACATCAACAACAAACACTGAAAATACGTATATATTACCCAAAGGAGTAAACGTGCCTCATTATCAACACACTATTCTTGAGCTCATTGGCAATACACCTTTGGTTCGCATCACTAATATTACCAAACATTTGCCTGATAATATTCATATCCTTGCCAAACTTGAACGTCATAATCCAGGTGGCTCTGTGAAAGATCGCCCTGCTTTGTGGATGGTTAAAGAAGGCATAACATCTGGGGAATTAACCAAAGATAAAATTATTTTTGACTCCACATCTGGAAACACAGGCATTGCACTTGCCATGATTGGTGCTGCAATGGGTTACAAGGTTAAGCTTGTTATGCCAGCAAATGTATCAGATGAGCGCAAACGTATTTGTCAGGCTTTTGGTGCGGAACTTGTTTTCTCCGACCCTCTAGAAGGCTCTGATGGTGCTATCCTATTGGCGAGAGAACTTTACGAACAATCCCCTGAACTATATTTCAAACCAGACCAATATAATAATCCAGCTAACCCTAAGGCTCATGAAGAATCCACTGGCCCTGAAGTTTGGCGTGATACGCATCAAGAAGTGACACACTTTGTAGCCTCTATGGGCACATCAGGAACCTTGGTTGGTACAGGCCGTTACCTCAAGCAACAAAACAGCGCCATTCAAATCATTGCTGCTGAACCAGACTCTCCTTTTCATGGTATTGAAGGTTTGAAACACATAGAATCAAGTATTGTACCTGGTATTTATGATGAAGCTGTGTATGACAGTAAACTGGGTATCACGACTGAAGATGCTTATGAACTTACACAACGACTTGCCAGTGAAGAAGGTATGTTATGTGGTCAATCATGTGGTTGTGCCTTAGCAGCCAGTTTGAAAGTTGCACACCAGCTTGCAGAGCAAGGTAAATCTGGAACTATCGTCTGCATCTTCCCTGATGGCGGTGAAAAATATTTAAGTACACCTGTATTTGCAAGTGATACAGTCTTTGCGGGTGAAGGTATTTAACAATAAAACAAGTTAGGCTTTGTTTTCGCTATTTTCCTGCCGCTTAAGCAATACCTCTTCCCGCGTAATACTTACAGACTGCGGCGCATCAATGCCAATACGCACTTGCCCACCTTTAATCGATAAGACTTTGACTTCAATATTTTCACCTATGGTGATTGTTTCACCTGATTTTCGTGTAAGAATTAACATAATATAGTTATAGCAACTATGAAGCCAATACACAAGTTTACTTAGTCACATTTATTCCAAGTCGCACACACACCTGTTTCACAGTCTGTACCACTGGGTTTGTTTGCTTCAATATAAGCTGAAAGCACATAGTCTTCCACACCCCGTCCTGGTGCCCAGTCTTTAATAAACTCACGTGACTCATCTTTTGGCGTAATACAAATATTTTCAAAGCCAGCTTTTTTTAACATGGCTTCAATATCATCAATAAGTTCGGCACCTGCCATACAACCAGCATGCAATAAAGGATCATTCTTCATTTCTTCAGGCATTTCGGCTGTTGCTACCACATCAGACACTGCCAAACGACCACCCTGCTTTAACACACGGAACACATCATGAAAAACCTGCTGTTTATTGGGTGATAAATTAATCACACAGTTCGAGATAATAATATCTGCCGTATTATCTGCGATAGGTAAATATTCAATTTCACCCAAACGAAATTCAACTTGTGAAAACTTGCCTTTAAGTGCATTTTTTCGTGCTTTAGAAATCATTGTTGGTGTCATATCCACACCAATAACCTTACCAGAAACACCAACTTCACGGGCAGACAAAAACGCATCGAAACCACCACCACTACCCAAATCTACCACAACCTCACCTTCTTTAAGCGAAGCAATTGCCCTAGGATTACCACAGCCCAAACCCATATCAGCACCATCTGGCACAACATCCAAATCGCCTTCGGAATAACCCAAACGCGTAGAAATAAGTGTGTTTATAGCAGCATCATCAGATACCCCGCAGCAACTGGCAACTTCGCCACAGCAACTACCTTCATTGCTCGCTTCTGCTACTTTCGCATACTCCTCTCTTACATTTTGACGAATACTATCCATTTCATGATGATCACTCATATCCACACACCCCTTTATTTATTAAAACTCATCTATAAAAATAATCAGATAACTGCGCTAAAACATCCGCATTTACCCTACAAAAAATTCTTTTGCCATCGCGTTGCATATCAACCAAGCCCGCCTCATTGAGTGCCTTCATATGATGCGATAGTGTTGATGGTGCAACATCAACCAGCCCTGCCAAATCACCAATACAACGCTGCACATCACAGTTGGCTCCAGGTAAACAGCATTGCGTTAGTTCCATAAATATTTTTAAACGTACAGGCGTAGACAATGCTTTAAACTTCACCGCCATGGCATCAATACCCAAACTTGAACAATTCGACATGTATCGAAATGTAGTGCAGAATTGCGGCAAGTCAACACATCATACATACTGAATTTCTTTAGTTTTAGCTGATAATATGCATGATTAGGCTAATTTAACATCATAGGAGCATATCTTAGCCATGAAAAACTTGGTAAAAAAACGTGTTTCTCACAGCAACGCCTCCTTATTTGCCTTTGTTTTCTATGCCCTTATTTTCTTTGCAGCTTCCCCAGCTATGGCTTATACCAATATCAACGATATACGCATGTGGACAGCCCCAGATCATACGCGTCTCGTATTTGACCTATCAAAAAGCACAAAGTATGAAATTTTCCGTCTGCACAAACCTGAGCGTATTGTTATCGATATTGCAAACTCAAAAATGCAGGCAAAATCCACATCTTTAGCATTACCTGACGCTGTTTTATTATCGATTCGACATGGGAAACAAAAAAATGGTGTTACCCGCATCGTTTTAGATGTCAAAGAAGGTGTATCACCACGCTCATTCCTACTCAAAAAATCTTCCAAGAAACCACACCGCCTTGTTGTCGATTTAATCCCCAAACAAAAGAAGGTGATTAAAACAAAGGATGTCGTCAAACAAGGTAAACACCGTGATATTATTATAGCTGTAGATGCTGGTCATGGTGGTGAAGACCCTGGAGCTACAGGAAAAAATAAACTCAAAGAAAAGACGGTGACACTTGCCGTAGCTAAGAAACTTGCCCGTCTTATCAATGCGCGACCAGGCATGAAAGCGGTACTCATACGCAGTGGTGATTACTATGTCTCTTTAAAAAATCGTGTGCGTAAAGTTCGTGCTATTAATGCAGATATGATGATTAGCATTCATGCTGATGCTATCAAAACACGCAGTGTAAAAGGTGCAAGTGTTTATACGCTTTCTGAAAGTGGCGCAACGCCTGATAGAGTTGCTGCTGCTCTAGCTGCCAAAGAAAATGCAGTGGATGAAATTGGTGGCGCTAGACCAGAACAAGAGGTTACAGACCCACTGGTACGCGGTATTTTAGGTGATATGGCAAAACGTGATGGTTTGGATAGCTCTGAAATGCTGGCAAACCTTATGATTAAAAAATTAACAGGCACATTTCCTATCAAATATAGCCAACCTAAACATGCACGTTTTGCGGTGTTAACCACATTAGAAATACCATGTATTTTGGTAGAGATGGATTATATTTCTAACCCCAAACGAGAAAAATTACTTAAATCTAACGCACACCAAAAAAAATTAGCTAAAGCAATGTATAAGGCAAGTGTAGACTTTTTCACCCGTATGGGTCGCATATC
Organism: Ghiorsea sp.; assembly: GCA_027019685.1. Lineage (GTDB taxonomy): Bacteria > Pseudomonadota > Zetaproteobacteria > Mariprofundales > Mariprofundaceae > Ghiorsea. The sequence goes on from JALUWH010000320.1 coordinate 23,509, forward strand.
TCCGCAAACTGCAACAGCACATATCCATACTGTACACCAAGGCGAAAGCTTATGGAGCATTGCCAAGCAATATGGTGTTAGTGTTAGCAGCCTAAAAAAATTAAACCAGTTCAAACATTCCACATTAAAAGTTGGGCAGCGTATTCGTCTTCCCCAATCATAGGACTTTATGTATCATCGTTTATTACAATTCTTAGTTCCATATAAAGGCAAGCTCATCGTTGCCATTACCTGCATGGTTATTCTTGCCGCTTGTACAGCTGCGTTAGCGTGGGCATTTAAACCCATGCTTGATGAGGTTTTGTCAGGTAAAAATATGACATATATTTATCTCATGCCTATAGGTATTATTATATTATACCTTATCAAAGGTATTGCATTTTATGGTCAAGCCACATTAATGGGATATATTGGCCAACGCATCATTTATGATATACGAAATATGATTTACAATAAACTTACAGGGCAATCATTAAGCTTTTTTACTCACCGTAAAACAGGTGAGTTACTAGGGCGTATCACATACGACATTACACTTTTACAAGGTGCTGTAAGTACCACTGTGACTTCACTCATGCGCGATGTTATGTCGATAATTTTCTTGCTGGCAGTGATTTTCAACTCGGATTGGTTGTTGGCACTACTTTCACTCATAGTGTTTCCTATCATGGTTTACCCTATTGTTCATTTTGGACAAAAAATGCGTAAAGCCAGTTATGATGGTCAAGTATCCATGGGGAAAATGTCTAGTCTGATTGAAGAAACCGTAGGTGGCATTCGCGTCGTCAAAGCCTTTGGTATGGAAGAATATGAACGGGGTCGATTCAAAGCCATCACCAAAGATTTTATGACCCACCAAATCAAAGCCCTCAAAGTACAAGCCTTATCCTTCCCAATCATGGAGTTTGTTGCAGGTTTAGGTATTGCAGGCATTCTTTTATATGGTGGCATTCGTGTTGCCGAAGGTGAAGCTACCGCAGGTGGCTTGATGTCTTTTATTGTTTCGCTGTTATTGCTTTATGATCCAGTTCGGCGTTTATCCCGAGCAAACAATGAGGTTCAACAAGGTTTATCAGCTGCTGAGCGTATTTTTGAAATCTTAGATGCTCCTATTGATGTGCAAGACCCAAAAACACCACAACCTATTAAACCTTTTTCAAATAACATTTCATTTAAAGATGTATGTTTGACCTATCCCAGCGCCTCCAAACCTGTCTTGCAAAACATCAACTTAAACATCCAGTCGGGTGAAGTGGTTGCACTTGTTGGACGCAGTGGTGCAGGTAAAACAACGCTCGCCAATATGTTGCTGCGATTTATGGATCCAACTTCTGGTAGCATCAACCTTGATGGAGTTGATATTCGTCATTTTAAACAAACCGACTTACGCTCGCAAATGTCCTTGGTCACCCAAGAAATCGTCCTTTTTAACGACACTGTTTTGCATAATATTGCTTATGGTCATGAAAATATTGACCGTGAAAAAGTCATAGCGATTGCCAAAATAGCCAATGCCCATGAATTCATTGAAAAGCTAGAAGATGGTTATGATACCTTGGTTGGCGAACGTGGAGTCATTCTCTCTGGCGGACAAAGACAACGCTTAAGCCTTGCCCGTGCATTGCTTAAAAATGCGCCGATTTTGGTGTTAGATGAGGCTACAAGTAGCTTGGATACCGAGTCTGAACGTTTGGTGCAACAAGCCATTGATAAGCTGATGCAAGACCGTACGGTGCTGGTCATTGCCCATCGCTTATCAACCATTCGTAATGCGGATAAAATTGTAGTCTTGGATGCAGGTGAAGTTGTGCAAGTAGGTTCACATGACACCTTGATTGAACAAGGTGGTATCTATGCAGAGCTTTACCAACTTCAATTTGGCGACGACTAAACATGCGCTTTAAAGACAAGCTAATTGTTTGGTCTGTCACATATGTTATTCGTTTTTTACGTGCCTCTGTTCGCTGGACATATATAGGCTCAGATATTCGCCCTGAAAACACACCCTGCATTATCAGTTCATGGCATGCTCGCCTTTTGCTTACACCCCTACTCCTTGGCAAATGGCAAGGGCCTTTAATTATTTCAGACCACAGAGATGGAGAGCTCATTGCTGCGGTATTTGCCAAATTTGGGCTTGAAGCATCTCGTGGTTCATCCAGCACAGGTGGTGCAAAGGCTTTGCTTAAAGTCATCCGCATGGCAAAACAAGGTTATTCACCGGGTATCACCCCAGATGGACCAAGAGGCCCTGCGCAGGTTGTCAAAGATGGTGTTGCCCAAATTGCTATCAAGTCAGGGCTACCCATAGTGCCCGTGTGTTATGCCACAAACCACTATTGGCGTTTGTCTTCATGGGATAAGTTTTATGTGCCCAAACCTTTTAGCAAAGGTGTTGTTGTAATTGGTGAAGCATTATACCCCAACAGTGATGAAACAGCCCAATCATTTACCGTGCGTATCCAGCAAGCTATGGATACAAACCAAACCACTGCTGATCATTATTTCAACCCAACTTCAACTTAACTAGCACTTCCTTAATGTTAATGCACAAACTGAATATCTAAGGTTCGCATATAAGTATGCAAGCCTGCATCTTGTACAGGAAATACATAAGCATCGGTATCCGATTCATTATGATGCGAATGCCACCAGCCTGGAGGAGTGACAAACACTGTATTTTTCTCCCACATCGCTTTCACAGGATTAATAATCTTACCATCAGCATCCACTTTCTTGCCA
>JALUWH010000321.1 GCA_027019685.1 Ghiorsea sp.
GACCGACATGATAACCTCATGTCGGTCTTTTTTTGAGGTATAACTTGTTTCATTTATACAAAGATAGTATTTCTTTACTGTTGTACTGCGGTCTTATATTTTATTTATCGCACCAATCAACTTTACCAACACCGATGTTATTCAACCATCAAGATAAACTCATTCATGCTACTGCTTATGCTTTGATGGGACTGTTGGCTTGGCGCATGTTGGTACACAATTTTAAAGTTAAGCCTTGGCTTGCCCTATTTTCACTGCTTTTTTGTAGTTTGTATGGTGTATCCGATGAGTATCATCAATCGTTTATTGAGGGTCGAGATGCTGATGTGTGGGACTGGCTTGCAGATACAATAGGCGCAGGGCTCATGGTGTTTGGCTTAAGCCGTGTAGGGTATAAGTTATGATTGCGGGTGTAGATGAGGTAGGGCGTGGACCATTGGCTGGGCCTGTGGTTACGGCAGCTGTGATTTTATCACCCGATGATCCCTATTACGGACTTTATCGAGACTCTAAGAAAGTATCAGAAAAAAAACGAATCAAGCTCTATCACCACATTAAACAGTATGCGGTAAGTTATGCCGTAGCTCAGGCAGATTTAAGTGATATTGAAGAATTGAATATTTTACATGCAACTATGAAAGCCATGCGCAAAGCTGTACTGGGTTTGAATATTAAGCCTTCAAGTATTGAGGTCGATGGCAATCGCATACCTGAAAATATGCCTGCACCTACTACAGCCATTATTGGTGGTGATGATAGTGTTCAACATATTGCCGCAGCATCCATTATGGCTAAAGTTGTGAGAGACCGTTTGATGCGAGCCTATGATTATCAATACCCACAATACCAATTTGCGAAGCATAAAGGTTATGGCACGAAAGCTCACATGGATGCCTTAAAGCAATATGGTGTTTGTCCTATTCATCGTAAGTCTTTTGCTCCAATTGCAAAGTTACTCTTACAGCCGAGTTTGTTTTAATTAGAATGAAGTCACTCTGTTTAAAGGTTTGGATTAAGCTCAACCTAGGGAGGGAGTTTTAATAATAAGAAAGGCAATAAACTACAAATTTAGACATGCAGAAATGAAATGGTATTCTTATCTGCAAGAGAATTATGGGTTAAAGGTAAATCAATGAAAACTGTTGTAGCTGCACTTTATCATTTTGCGACTTTAGAAAATTTTAGGGATATGCGTGAACCTTTGCAGGCATTTTGTGATGGTCATGGCATTAAAGGTTCGCTGTTGCTTGCGAACGAAGGCATTAATGGCACTGTAGCAGGCTCAAGGCAGGATATTGATGATTTACTGACCTACTTGCGTAGTGATTCTCGCCTTCAAGGGTTAGAGCATAAAGAGTCTTTGGCAAAACATATGCCGTTCTACCGCATGAAAGTGAAGCTAAAGAAAGAAATTGTTACGTTGGGTATCGATGGGGTGAACCCCAATGTTTGCGTGGGTACATATGTAAACCCACAAGATTGGAATGCAATCATTTCTGATCCTGATGTATTGGTGTTGGATACACGCAATGATTATGAATATGAAATTGGTACGTTTAAGGGTGCGATTGACCCCAAAACAGATACGTTTCGTGAGTTTCCCGAATATGTGGAAAAAAATTGTGATCCTAAGAAACATAAAAAGGTCGCTATGTTTTGCACAGGTGGTATCCGATGCGAAAAAGCATCATCCTATATGCTGCAACAAGGTTATGAAGATGTTTATCATCTTAAAGGTGGTATTCTCAAGTATTTGGAAGAAGTGCCAGAAGAAGAAAGTTTATGGGAAGGTGAGTGTTTTGTCTTTGATGACAGAACAGCCGTTAAACATGGCTTGAAACAGGGTGAATATCAGTTGTGTCGTGGATGTCGCTGGCCATTGTCATCTAAAGATAGGCAAAGCACTCATTACCGTGAAGGTATATGCTGTGATAGGTGTTATGATGTGCTTACGCCTGCAAAAATAAGCAGCTTAGAAGAGCGACACAAACAAGAAACCTTGGCAAAAGAACGCGGCGAAGCACATTTGGGCATGACGCTCAAAGATGCACAGCGCAAAAAGCTAGAGCACAAACGTGCATTAGGCGCAAAAGTACCTAATCATTTACTTAAACATGGCAAAAAACAGCACCGTTAAAAATAGGCTTAATAGCCCATGCTTGACATGGAATTATATTATTCTTACTTTTGTAATTTATAAAATAGGGGAGAGAACATAATGAAAAAAGTAGTTATGATGGCAAGTATTATTGCTGTTGCAAGTTTAACCACAGGTTGCGCAACAATCTTTAAAGGTAAAACGCAGAAAGTAAATATTGCAACTTCAAACAATGAACAAATCAGCGTGAATGTTGATGGTAAAACAGTAACAGCACCTAGTGTTGTTGAACTTACGCGTAAAGATTCAGGGTTAACGGTTACAACTTCTGCTAAAGGTTGTACACCTAACACATCAGTTGAAAGTTCAATTGAACCTGTATTCTTTGTGAATATTCTGTCTGGAGGGCCATTTGGTTCTACAACAGATTACGTAACTGGCTCTATGTGGAAATACGATTCCAACATTGTTGTTAATTGTAAATAATTGTTTGTTAAGAATATAAAAGGGAGGCTTTTTGCCTCCTTTTTTTTGCTTATATTTAATACTTCACCTGTTTGGGCATCTTACTCTAGTGCGTTGATTGAAACCCTTAGTCAAGATAAGCAGTGGGCAATGTTGCTGCATACCTCAGATTCAGGTAGTTATATTGATGACCCAAAATTCTTTTTAAGTCATCCTTTCAATAAAAAACAAGAACTCATCGCAACCATAAAATCATTTAAAGAGTCTGAAAATTTAGGTGATTATCATCCAATATGCAGGTTTCCAGCGAGGTATATGTGGCTGAAAGAGAAGCTGGGCTGGAAGAATGAAGATTTTCCTAAACCAAATTGTGCATTATACCAGGATTTTCTTGCGCATGTGCCTGTTAAGCAGGTGCAACTTGTGTTTGCATCCGAAAATATTAGTAGCCCTATAAGTATGATGGGGCATGTGTTTCTTAAGTTGGAGGGTACAACAGATAGTGGTTTTCATGCGGAACATGCTGTGACTTATTTTACAGTCTTAGATTCATTTAATATCCCTAGAATTGCATATCAAAATTTCAATGCGGATTTAGCGGGTGTGTTTGCGCTTCAGCCTTATCAAAGAATTAAGCGTAATTACTTGCAGAAAGAGCGACGAAATATTTGGGAATATCACCTGAGTTTGACACAAGCACAAAAATCTTTGCTTCAAGCTCATATTTGGGAGCTGAAAAGCATGGACAGCGACTATTTATTCGTTGAGCATAATTGTGCAACCATCACCTATTTTTTATTGGGATTGGTTCAACCAGAAATACTTGATACTCATTTTTCATGGGTAACACCAATAGATGTGGTCAGGTTGGTAAAGAAATATCAACTTTTTTCAGGCGTAAGCGTTGAGACATCCAATCAATGGAAGATTCAAATGCTTTTGGATAATACGCAAAATACTTCGCTTTCTCCTGATATGTTGCATGATATTCAGTTGAGTAATACCAAAAATTTTGTAAATACCCTTACCCCTCATGAACGCCTGTTAGCCCTAGCATACTTGGAATACTTAGATGTTAATCAACCAACTTCATATGCAGAGCACAAGCAAAAATATTTACAGTTACAAAAGCAGTTAAAAAACTTAACTCAAGAATATGTATTAAATTACACCCAATATAAAGACCCATCTAAAGCTCCAGGTAATAGGCAGATTCAAGTTGCTGTAGGCCAATATAAAAGGGATAATTTTTTGGATGTATCGCTATTGCCCGCAGCTAACAGACTTACGGATGATCAAAGGCAATTTTTTTCTGCACATGAATTGAGAATCGCAGACCTGCGAATGCGCTTTTACCAACACAAATCCCCTGAAATACGTAGCTTTGACATTATTAATATGAAAAGTCTAAATGCTTGGAATGCATGGACAAGAAACTTATCAGGGCAATGGCATATGGGGCTAGAAAAGCATGTTGATAATACTTTAGTTTCACATCTTGTATTTAATGTGGCGGGTGGTCTTGGTTATACTGTGCAACTTGGATCGGATACGTTGGTTTCAGCATTGTATAATGTTGGGGCAGCAGGGGATTTAAACACAGGCTATATTTACCACTACCCCGAGATAATTGTACAAATGAATGAAATTTGGGACATGAAAACAACGGTGTATGCGAAGCGCTATTTCAATATGTATCAAGCTGGTGTATTTAATGATTTGAAGGTTTGCCAATCTCATTACCCTGAGCGAAATAGAACATGGTTGGCATGTGCTGAACAACAGAGTAAAGATAATCTAAAAGTAAAAACCATGAGTTTCGCATTTCAACAGCATTTTTAGATAAATTCCCTTTAAAGTGGCTATCTACAACGATTAGGTTAACTGTTTTAATGTATGGTGTTTACTTCCTAAGTATGATTAGGAAGTAGTGAAGGTTGGTGAAATAGTTCAGGGGACACAAAATTCAATAATACTAACATAATCAGTTAATTCTTTAAATTTATGTCAAAATATTATCTGCAATCCACTAGTTTTTAAAAGAGCCAATAAGTGCAGTTACAAATAAAAAGTCTGCGGGGGATAAGTGAATTACCTTGCGAAATATAGCTTGCTTCTTTACCTTGCGCCTTCACTGAATTTTTATTGGGGTTTTAGATGCTTGAATCAATGCGTAAACATGCACAAGGCTGGATGGCTAAGGTTATTCTTGGCACAATTATTTTATCCTTTGCTTTGTGGGGGATTGGTGATTATTTCACGGGGAATCAAGTTGAAGCGGTTGCTGAAATTGATGGTGAAGCCATTTATGATGTAGATTTTGCTGTCACATATCAGCGTCAACTGGCGACCTATGCCAATATGCTGGGAGACAAGTTTAGCAAAGAATTGGCTGAGCAGTTGGGCGTTAAAAACGAAACCATTCAAACTATGGTGAACCGCCGATTAATGCTGCTTGAAGCACAAAACCTTGGTTTGGTTGTGCCTGATGAAGCAGTGTTGGCAACAGTGCAAAGCAACCCTGCATTTCGTGAATCCAACCAGTTTAGTACGGGTCGTTATGAAGCTTTAGTACGTCAAATGGGCTTTGCTTCAGCGCGTGACTATGAAAGTTACCTGCGCCAAAGTATTATGATTGATACTTTGCAAAAAGCGATTGTTGAATCTGCTTCGGTGAGTGATGCAGAAGTAAAAACTAGGTTTAATG
>JALUWH010000322.1 GCA_027019685.1 Ghiorsea sp.
AAAACCTGAACCACCCGCTTTGGCATCAGCCCCATAAGATAAAATATCAAAATCACCATGTACCCCTGGCGACAAATAAATAAATGGGTTACCCCATGCATCTTTAGGCAAGCTATCTAAATAACGTTTACCATTCTTACCTGGGGAAACCAGTGCTTGAATACCTTCCGAAGAAGAAGGATAACGCCCATGTTGCAAGCGATATAACTTCATAGCTTGTTCAATATTCTGGATTTGTGCGCGTGTTGTATCCACCTTGGCTTCATCTGCGCGCTCAATAAACCGTGGTGCAACCATGGCAGCAAGCACACCAATAATGACCAATACCACCATAATCTCTAGCAAGGTAAAACCACGCTCATGTTGCTTTTGTTGTGTTACTTCAATGTTCATGTTCTTTCTCCAACCAAAAATCATTCCGTTTAAGTGGATCATACAATCGTTTTTCACCTTTCCAATTGATCCAAGGACCAACCGATAAATCACTCGTTTCATGAATCAGTCTATCAATCATCAACCAAGAGCCCACCAAAGCACCATGTGTTTGAATAGCTTCTCTAGCATACGCCGAACAAACAGGATATGCAGGGCAAGCCCGTCCATCCAAGTGCCCAAGAACATGCTGATAAAAAGCAATACCAAAACCCTGTGGTGTTGTGGGTGGCAAATCAAAGTTTTTCCAGAATAAACCCAACAACAGGCTTAACACCGCTAAAGACAAATAAATCCTTAGTAAGGTAGATGCAAAAAAGGCAGAGTTAAACTCCACCTTTCCTAAAAAACTCAATATTGCCATGTATATACCTTTAGATTATAAAATTAATCCAAGTGCTCATTAATAAAGTCAACCAACTTGCCTTTATTCACAGCGCCCACTTTTGTTCCTTGTACATTGCCATCTTTAAAAATACTCAATGTAGGGATACCGCGCACACCGTATTTACCTGGTGTATTCGGGTTGTCATCAATATCAATTTTAGCAATAGTGATTTTATCGCCCATTTCTGCGGCAACTTCTTCCAACAACGGTGCAATTTGTTTACAAGGGCCACACCAAGGTGCCCAAAAATCGACAAGTACAGCACCTGATGCCTTCAATACATCATTATCAAAACTATCATCTGTTACATTTATGATTGCCATCTATGTTCTTCTCCTAAAAGTAAATCCGAAAACTATGGGTAAGGTAGCCAGTCGCTATAGCAGCGTCAACATGAAGCGGGCAAAAAAATAAAAGTTAAACTTTTTTCTAAAGTCAGAACAACAACCTGCGATAGGTAATCTCACATGAGAGGCAAGAAGCTTCTTTTACCAACTGCAAGATGCAAACGTAACAGGGCATGAAGTCGTTTACGGGTAAAAAAATACAAGCAACCTACGGAGAGAATCATGGCATTATCAGTACAAACCAACAACGCAGCAATGACTGCACTAAAACACTTGAATTCAAACAGCGTAGCGATGGACAAATCGCTAGAACGTTTATCTTCAGGCTTCCGTGTAAATAACGCGGCAGACGATGCATCAGGCTATGCCGTAGCATCTAAATTAGATGGTCAAACACAACGTTTGAAAGCTGCATCACTTAACGCATCACAAGCACAAGCAATGACAAAAATGGCAGATGCTGGTGTAAATGAAATCCAAAATATGGTTGTTCGTATCCAAACTTTGGCAACCCAAGCTTCTTCTGCAAATAATGCAGGCGAATTGGGCAAATTGGATGCAGAGCGTATCAAATTGGAATCAGCAATTGATAAAATTGCAAATTCTACCAACTACAATGGTGTGAACTTGTTAAATGGCATTGATGCTGGCTCAGCAGCTGTTACTTTTGCCGTTGCCAACCCAACTGCAGGTAATGGTTCAGTAACAAGCTTAACCACAACTGCTGCAACAGATGGCGGTGTAAGCACAACATACAGCTACGATGTTACACAAACAACTGTAGCTGGTGATACATTAGCTGTAACGGGAGCAGATGGCTCTACAGGCTCTGCAACTTTAACTGCAAATGGTGCAATTTCTGTCACTATGTCTAATGGTGCAGTATTAACAGGCACTGCAGCAGCTACACTAGCTAACAGTACAACTACTGGTCAAACAACAGTTACCGCTGATTCTACTGCAGGGACTGCTGCATATGCTACTGCTTTGGCTTTCCAAGTGGGTGCCGATAACAATGCTAACAACCAAGTGACTGTGGATTTGACAAAATCTTATACCACAACGTCTTTAGGACTTGGTGGTGTTGGTTCTGACTTAACAACACAAGCCAATGCACAAGCATATATCGATACTGCAAAAGCAGCATTGGATAAATTGGTAACACAGCGTGCTGACCTTGGTGCAACACAAAACCAAGTAGCATTCATCCAATCCAATATTGCAACCAGTATTGAACAAACCACAGCTTCTGTATCATCTATTCGTGATGCGGATATGGCTGCAGAAATGGCTGATTTCACTAAAAACAAAATCCTTACCCAAGCAAGTACATCTATGCTTGCGCAAGCTAACCAAGCAGCGCAAAACGTGATGACTTTGTTCAGGTAAGCTCTGAATCAGTCTAAGCTAACGTAAAGCTAAGTCCCCTCTTCGGTAGATTCACGGTGAATCTGGTGGAGGGGGGATTAAGCGTTTTAAGCAAGAAGTCCAACCTTACAAAGGAGGTAAGTCATGGAAGCTATCAAATCAATCGCAACTGCTAGTGCCGTGGCTGTTTCTATTCCTGGTTCTTCTGCACCCTCAGTTCAAATATTTCAACCCAAAGTAGCACCACAAGAAGCTGTTTCACAACCAGCACAAGCCCAAACTGAACCCATGGTGAGCGAACAAGAATTAAAACAAGCCGTACAGCAAGCCAATCAAAGTTTTGCAGGTAGCAATGAAGCTGTCAGTTTCACCTATGAAGAAAAACTAGGGCAGTTGTTTGTACAAATCACCGATAATGCAAGTGGTGAAGTGATTCGAGAAGTTCCTTCCAAAGAATTCATTCAGCATCAAGTAGCAATGAAAGAATTGGTTGGCCTTTTATTGGATAAACAAGCGTAATGGCTACCGTCACTGGTTTATCAGGCATTGTTGCTGGTTTTGACACCAACGCTGCAGTCGATGAACTGCTTGGCGCACAAAAGTTTGAAATCGCACAATTACGCAAAAAACAAGACGCTGAAACTGCCAAGCAGGATGCCTTCAACCAACTTAATACATTGGTTAATGATTTTAAAACACAGTCCTTATCCATGAGTGATCAAGATACATTTTTAGCATATACCGCAACACTAAACAGCAGCAATGCCGCCGTGCCTGCATCAAGTTTGATTGATGTCGCAGGTGACAACTCCATTACAGCAGGTAATCATAATATTGCTGTACAACAACTGGCTGCAGCAGAACGCATTTCATCAGGTTCGGCAGTTTTGGATGGTTTTGGCAATGCTGTCACCGATCAAAATATTGCTTTAAATTTAGCGACCAGCTCTTTTCAAATCAATGGCACCACCATCAATGTCAACGCAGCCGATTCACTCAATGATATTGCCAATAATATTAACACTGCCTCTACAGGTGTCACGGCATCAGTGATTAAAGTTGCTACAGGTGACTTCCGCTTGGTTTTAGCTGCTGACGATACAGGTGCTGCAGGTTTCACGCTTACTGGCACAGCCTTAGATACAGGTGGTGCGCTCGCTGGTCTAAACCTAGGTGCTACAGGTCAAGCCAATGCCGCACAAACCTTACAAGCTGCACAAGATGCTATCATTAACATTGATGGTTTAAATATTACCCGAAGCAGCAATACCATTAGTGATGCCATCGTTGGTTTAACATTCACCCTAAAACAAGCTGACCCTACCACCACCATCAATATGTCCATTGGTATCGACACCATTGATTTACAAAATAAAGTTCAAGGTTTTGTGGATAGTTACAATGCATTGGTTAGTTTTTTGGATTCACAATATACTGTGGATGCCGTAACAGGTGATAATGGCGTATTGGCTGGTGAAGCCTTATTAACCTCGCTTAAAGGCGATCTTACATCTGGTTTATTACGTAGTGTTCCTGGACTACCCTCAGACCGCAATTCTTTGGTGCGCATTGGTGTAGAACCAGATCAATATGGTGTACTACAAATCAATGATAATCTTTTTAGTAACTTCCTGAATAATGACCCCGCAGCTATTCGTGATTTATTTGTCGCCCAAGGCACAACAACCACATCTGGCATGCAGTTCTTAGTTGCTGGTGACCACACGCTTTCAGGCAACTATGCCGTCAACATCTCTCAAGTTGCCACGCGTGCCAACGTAGTCGGTACAACCGATGTTGTGACCTCCCCACTGGCTGCTGCACAAAGCATTACCTTTACCGAAGCTGGTAATGCAAGACAAGGTATTGTCGATTTGCTTGCTGGAGATACGCAGGTCAACATTATCAGCAAAATGAACACTGAATTTTCTCGAGTTATTACCGAATCTCGTGTGTTCGACCAAACACTTATCGATAGCAGCACAGGATTAGCAGCGACTGGAGCTACAACATTTGCAAACCTAGGTGCAGCAACTGGGGATACCATCACCATTGCTGGTAGCAACCGTACAGGTGTTAGTATCAACCAAACATTTAATATCTTAGACAGCAATCAAGATACCATCTCAGATTTATTATTTTCCATTCAATCAGCCTTCAGCCAACAAGTAACAGCAAGTATTGATGCAACTGGACGCATTCAAGTACAAGATAGCAACGCTGGTGACAGTCTATTATCTCTTAGTCTAACATCCTCTGGAAGCACCAACTTTGGTGTCGACACCACGCCAGCAAGTACAGAAGGTCGCTTTGCTATGAGCCTAGAAGCTATTGCAAGCGGGAATACGGTTACTGTTCAACACAGCAACTATGGTGCAAACAATGGCTTTAGTGTGCTCGGTGCAACAGCACTTGGCATACCAGACACTGGAGCAACACCGATTTTAGGTGCCAATGTTGCAGGTACAATCAACGGTGAAACTACAACGGGAAACGGACAAGTCTTGGTTGGTAATTCTGGGGGGGCAGATGGAATTGGTATTTTGTATCAAGGCACAGCCACCACACCTTTTACAGCAAGTCTTACCATCGGCATGGGTGCAGCTGCAGCATTTCAAGGCACTATGGACTTATATGCCAACCCATTCTCAGGTTTTTTCCAAAGCAGCATTCAGTCATCGGAACAAACCTTCCTGAGTATTGATGAACGCATCACATCTTTAGAACTACAA
>JALUWH010000323.1 GCA_027019685.1 Ghiorsea sp.
TGCAGCTATGGCTGGTCGGGTTCCTCCCGGTGATATGATTGCATACTTTGCGGATGGTCGTCCTATTCTTTTGAAGAAACGTACTGAACTATCAGGTAAAGATGTAACCATGGCGCGTATTACTATTGATTCGCAAAGTAATCAGCCTGCGGTTTCTTTGAAGTTTAACAATCAAGGTGCTCGTAAATTCGACCGTTTAACCAAAGAAAATGTAAAAAAACGTTTTGCGATTTTACTTGAAGGTGTGGTGCAATCAGCACCTGTGATCCAAGAGCGTATTTCAGGTGGCACAGCACAAATTACGGGATCATTTACAACGGAAGACGCGCGTAACCTTGCGATTGTATTGCGTGCGGGTGCATTGCCTGCCCCTATTAAGGTTGTAGAGGAACGTTCGATTGGTCCAAGCCTAGGGCAAGACTCTATTGACCAAGGCTTAAACTCGATTCTTTATGGTTTTATTGCCGTATTACTTTTCATGTTGGTTTATTATCGTTTGTTTGGTCTTTTTGCCAATATTGCTTTGGCATTTAATATTATATTGATTGCAGCAGCCATGAGTATGATTGGCGCAACATTAACTTTGCCGGGCATTGCTGGTATTGTATTAACCATTGGTATGGCGGTGGATGCCAATGTGCTGATATTTGAACGTATACGTGAGGAAATTACGAACGGTAAAACGCCGCTTGCTGCCATTGATGGTGGTTATGATAAAGCATTTTCAACCATTATGGATGCTAATATTACGACACTTATTGCTGCTATTGTATTGTTCCAGTTTGGTTCAGGACCAATCAAAGGCTTTGCTGTGTCACTTAGCGTTGGTATTTTAGCTTCGATGTTTACAGCGATTGTGGTGACGCGTGCGATTACATATTTGATGTATCGCAAACAAAAAAATATTAAAACATTAAGTATCTAAGGGGTTATTATGCAACTTATACGTCCTGACATTAACATTGACTTCTTAGCCAGCCGTAAAAAAGCACTCATTTTTTCCACAATCATGATTGTGGTTTCACTGGCATTGATTGCTTTTAAAGGTTTGAACTTGGGCATTGATTTTACAGGTGGAACATTGGTTGAAGTACGCTTTCATCAACAGGTGAAGACTGCTGATATTCGCCAAGCTCTAGTACCTGCAGGTTATGGAAAAGCTGTGATTCAAGAGTTTGGTTCACCTGAAGAAATCTTGATTCGTGTGCAAAACCAAGAGGGTGTAGAGGCCTCTGCCATTAGTACTGCAATTTTAGATGCATTAACCGATAAATTTGGTGCAGATCAAGTTGAAATGCGTCGCGTTGAATTTGTAGGGCCACAAGTGGGTGAAGAGTTGAAAACAGCGGGCATGATGGCTGTGTTTTATACACTTATTGGTATTTTAATTTATGTCATGGTTCGGTTTAAGTTACGTTTTGCATTGGGTGCAGATGCGGCAATTTTACATGATATTATTATTGTGGTGGGTGTGTTTTCAGCGCTACAATTGGAGTTTTCACTGTCTGTGGTGGCAGCACTACTCACCGTTCTTGGTTATTCGCTGAATGATACCATTGTGGTATTTGACCGTATTCGTGAAAACTTTGAAATCAATAAAAAGAAAAAGAATCCTTTGGATGAGGTTGAGATTTGTAACCAATCGATTAACCAAACATTGGCACGTACATTGATGACTTCAGCAACCACTTTGCTTGTGGTATTTTCATTGTACTTTTTCGGTGGTGAAGTGATTCACAACTTTGCATTTGCTTTGTTGGTTGGTATTGCTGTAGGTACTTACTCATCCATCTTTATTGCTTCACCAATTATGTTATCGCTTGAAGGCAAGTTTGAAATGTCCGAAGAAGAACTTAAAGAATTGGAAAATCGTCCTTAATTTATGTTAGGTACAGCCATGCAAGGGGATATTACCCCAGAGCTCGAAAGTGGACAGCGTGTATTTCATGCCTATGGGGATTCATTCTTTCAATTGGGTCATGATAAAATAGAAGCTAGTTTTTATTTTAACCAAGGAGAAGTGTTTACACCTTGGTTAAAGCAAGATATTTCAACATTAACCATTGCTGATTTGAAATGGCTTGAAACACATACACCAGAGGTTTTGGTGATTGGTACGGGTAGGCGAACAGCATTTCCAAGTCATGATGTGATGGATTATCTGGCTGATTTGCATGTGGGTTTTGAGTGTATGGATTCACTATCTGCAGCGCGTACATTTAATATTTTGGTTGGGGAAGGGCGTGATGTTGCAGCCGCCATGCTTTTGCCCAATGTTCGAGGTTAAGTCTACATGATGCCACGTTATGAACTGATGATTGAAACCCATTTCTCCGCAGCCCACCAATTGCGTGGTTATGCTGGAGATTGCGCGCGTTTGCATGGTCACAACTGGCATGTGCGTTTATATGTGGGTTGTAGTGAACTTGATGAGCTGGGCATGGGCATAGACTACAAAATTATGAAAACTGAGCTTAAAGCAGCCTTAGAGCCTTGGGATCATTACAATTTAAATGATGTAGCCCCCTTTGATGTGATGAACCCAACCAGTGAGAATGTCGCGGCCGAGCTTTACAAAGAAATGGTCAAACGCTTGGAAAATGATCGGCTTAAAATATCACGTGTTGAAATTTCTGAAACATGCACAGCAAAAGTGACCTATTGGCCATGAAGCTATTGCTTCTTATACCTGCTTTATTGATGCTTCTTTCTGCTTGTAGCGATAGTATTGAGCCTATCAAAGTTGAAAAAAGTCAGCATAGCAAAAAACCTTATGAGAAGAATGCTATTGATGCTGCTGGTGTAGCAGAAGGTAAAAAGCAAGTTTCCCCCAATGGTCGCCCAGCCTATTAAACCCACATTTGGGTGATAATTCTGTGATATTTATGCATTACACTGTCTGCATCTTAAATAAGGAAGGTGAATAGTGATGAATAAAACCCAAAATTATATGATTGTTTTGATAAGTGCTGTGCTCATGTTGCTCATGCTACCTGCATTAACCACTGCCAAGGACGAAATGGCAAAAGATAAAACGATGGCTAGTATGGTTCATACAGAAAAAGCGATATTTGCTGGTGGTTGTTTTTGGTGTATGGAAAAACCTTTTGAGCAACTCGATGGTGTGAAAGCCGTGGTTTCAGGCTACAGCACAGGCAAAACAAAGAACCCAACCTATCAAAACTATATGTCAGGTGGGCATTTGGAAGCTGTAGAAATTACTTTTGACCCTGCACAAGTCAGTTATGAAAAGCTTTTGGATGTGTTTTGGCATCAAATTGACCCTACTGATGCAGGTGGCCAGTTTGTGGATAGGGGATATGCTTACACAACGGGTATTTTTTACTTGAATGAAACGCAACGTAAACTTGCCGAAGCATTTAAAGTTAAACTGGAAGCAAGTGGGGTGTTTTCTAAACCTATTGTCACACCTATTAAACCAGCACAAACCTTTTATAGGGCAGAAGAATATCATCAAGATTACTACAAGAAGAACCCATTACGTTACTGGTATTACCGTAAAGGTTCAGGCCGTGACCAGTATTTGGATAAAGTCTGGGGAAAAGACCGAGGAGAACATAAAAAAATGGCAGACTTAAAAAATAAACTTACACCATTGCAATACGAAGTAACTCAGCAAGAGGGTACTGAACCACCATTTAACAATGCGTATTGGGATAATAAAGAAGCAGGCATTTATGTGGATATTATCTCAGGTGAACCTTTATTTAGTTCAAAGGACAAATTTAAGTCAGGTACGGGCTGGCCAAGTTTTGACCGCCCATTGGTGAAAGAGAATATCATCGAAAAAGTTGATAAACGTTTGTTTTCTACGCGTACGGAAGTTCGTAGTAAAACTTCACATTTAGGTCATGTTTTTAACGATGGTCCTGAAGAAACGACAGGGCTTAGGTATTGTATCAATTCGGCATCCCTTCGTTTTATTCCTGAACAAGATTTGGAACAAGAAGGATATGCCCAATATTTAACTTTATTTCATTAAGCTGGTTTAAGGTGGACGTGTTAAAAGTACTGGTTTGTCAGGCTTGAAAGCAGAAATAATTATTGTTTATATAGTAATCCACCCATAAGGGTTCGCATTTATAAGTAGAAAATCATTATGCAGCCAACGCTAGGTTTTGCTTGGGCGTTATACCACCAAGTATCATGTTAGGTTGTTCATTGTTGTACGTCCATAACCAGCGTGTTGCATGTTTTGAACTTTCAACCTAGGCATCATCGATGCATCCAAACACGCATAGCTGCGTCACTTATAAAATGTTGCACTGCTCATTCCATAAGTCCTGCATAATTCAGGAGCGGGAATGCCTGCCTATGCAGCCCAATATGTTAATAATTTTCTTCTTTGAGTTGTTTTTTTAGACCAACAGCAGCCATGGCATAACCGCCGTCTGCTGCATCTACGAAATGAACTTGGCTTCCCATGCGCTCAAAAACCAAGCAAGTCATCAATGCGCGGTTGGTGATATGAAGTCCATAACATAGCTTACCTTTATCATGAAGTTTGCTGAGGTAAGTCTCCAGTTTTTTACGTTCTCCTGAGCTTGCAGCAAATGTCATACGCAAAATATCATCAAACTTTTCTGCATCGGTAGTGTGTATCACTTGGTTTTTATATTTACCCCAAGATGAATCATCGAGTTTTGCGTCAAGCTTCATAAGGATGATGCCTAAAATATTCATCAACCATAATTTTTTGGTAAGCACCATGCGCTCAAAACCACGCGCTTTGGCTTTGGCTTCATGGGCTAATTGTGCAAAAGATAGTGATAAGTGAAGTTTCTTTTCTTGTACGGGGTTACGCTGTTGATAGCTGCCAATATGTTTGCCCATATAATTGAGTATTTTTTTGTACTCTGCAGGGTCGCTGGCGTATGCAAGCAGACTAATGGTTTCATCTTTGGGTGAGGGGATATCCTGCCAACGGCATTCTAGGCCGCTAAAATCAGCTTCTGGAATATTATCGGGCAATTCATGGCAGTAGGCAGGGTCACCTTTAATCAAAGCGTCTGCCTTGCTCATACCGCCGCCATAAAATATAGCTTGTTTGTAGTCTTGGGAGACTTCGTGTTTAGCGATGAATAAATCAAGTCCTTTTTCGTATAGTTTTTTGACGGAGATTGAGCCAATTCTCAAATGTAGATTAAAGTCGGTTTCTGATTTTTCTTTGGTGGCAAGCAGTGCCATTTTACTTGGCTCAATATACGCCT
>JALUWH010000324.1 GCA_027019685.1 Ghiorsea sp.
GAGACACTGCCATCTCAAAACCTTCACGACGCATGTTTTCCAACAAAATACCAATATGCAATTCACCACGGCCAGAAATCTTATAAATATCAGCAGAATCTGTTTCTTCAACACGCATGGCAACATTGGTACGAATTTCTTTATATAAACGATCACGAATTTGACGTGTGGTAATAAACTTACCTTCTTGACCAGCAAGCGGTGATTTGTTTACATGCAATTCCATGCTCAATGTTGGTGCATCCACTGTCATCACAGGCAATGCTTTAGGGTTTTCTTTATCTGTAATGGTTTCACCAATATTGATATGCTCAATACCTGCAACCGCCACCAAATCACCAGCCATAGCCGATTCAACTTCAACACGTTCCAAACCTTTAAAACCAAGCAGTTTGGTCACTTTAAAGTTAGATTGCGTACCATCTGCATGAACCACGCCAACCTGTTGCCCTGATTTAATCGTACCATTGGCAATACGACCCACCACGATACGTCCGATATACTCATCCCAATCCAAAGTAGTTGCTAACATTTGCAATGTTGCTTCAGGGTCTCCTTTAGGCGGCTCAACATGCTCCATGATTGTTTCAAACAAACAGGTCATATTGTCGGATTCTTCTGTATGATCCATCATAGCATAACCATTTTTTGCTGATGCAAACACTACAGGAAACTCTAATTGCTCATCACTTGCACCCAAAGCTGCAAATAAATCAAATGTTTTATCAACAACCGTATCTGGGTCTGCGCCATCACGGTCAATTTTATTCACAACAACAATTGGCTTCAAACCAAGCGCCAAAGCTTTACCCGTCACGAAACGTGTTTGTGGCATTGGCCCTTCGGCTGCATCTACCAATAAAACAACACCATCTACCATGTTTAATACACGTTCTACTTCACCACCAAAGTCAGCATGGCCTGGTGTGTCAACGATGTTGATGTGTGTGCCGTTGTATGTAATTGCTGTATTTTTCGCTAGAATCGTAATGCCACGTTCTTTCTCAATATCATTGGAATCCATTACGCATGTTTCCAAATCTTCACGCATATCATCTAACGTGCCTGATTGCTTCAAAAGCTCATCAACCAATGTTGTTTTGCCATGGTCAACGTGGGCGATGATGGCGATATTTCTTAAATTACGGGACATAGTCTTAACCTCAAATCTCTTTCAAAAACCTTCACAGCTTGCTGCAAAAGGCGGCGCATAGTAACAGGAAGTCAAACAATAGAAAGAAAACTGATTCCCAACCTTGGAATTATATTAATTTAAGGCATCCAGCTGACGCAAAGCTTCATACACCACAATGGAACAGGCATTAGATAAGTTGAGCGATCGAACAGGTGCATCGCCACGCATAGGAATGGTTACAGCATTGATTTCTTCTCGAATAGCTTGGGGTAGCCCGCGTGTTTCAGGGCCAAACACCAGCACATCATTAGGTTGAAAAGAGACATTCCAATAACTTTCATCTGTTTTGGTGGTTAAGCCAAACATTCTTGGCTCATTTGATAAGTTTTCCTGCATCCAAACTTTAAGCGCACTCCAGTTATCATGCTGTTGCACATCCAAATGTTCCCAATAATCCAGCCCCGCCCTTCTCACCTGTTTTTCAGACAAATCAAAACCCAGTGGATGCACCAAGTGAAGTTGAGCACCAACACA
This sequence comes from Ghiorsea sp., assembly GCA_027019685.1. Classification (GTDB taxonomy): domain Bacteria; phylum Pseudomonadota; class Zetaproteobacteria; order Mariprofundales; family Mariprofundaceae; genus Ghiorsea. The sequence continues at coordinate 1,670 of JALUWH010000324.1, forward strand.
AGCACAAAGCCTTGCAATATTACCCGTATTCGGCGGAATTTCTGGTTCAAACAAAACAACATGCAACATAGCTTTTACACTAACCTCTTGATAAAAAAAATATTTTCAAGCAAGGCTAACCTTCATTAAAAACAAACACACCTTATTTCTTTACAAAAACGAATTATCCAACTATATATTAGGTCACAGTCTGCTTTGGAGTTGTTCATGCGTATTTTAATTTTTATTTCAGCTTTATTTTTAGCATCTTGCGGCGTTGACTCAGCAAACAACACGACCACAGATGTTACTATATCACTAGGACAAAGTAATATTGCCACAGGTGCTATTGGCAAAGCTGGTGTTATTCCTGCAAACATTCAGTCTGTTTCGCTTATTGCAATCAATGCTACAGGGGCAACCATCGCAGGCCCTGTGCTTGCCAATCGACCTAACCTTACTTTGAAAATCAATGTGCCCAATGGTCATGCTATTCGCTTCCGAATCCTTGCTTTCAGTTTACCCAACGCTAAAGGTGATATACTTTACGAAACATTATCAGCCCCAGTTGATTTAACGGGCAAACCTATTGTTGTACCAGTAAAAATGAACCTATCTATTAAAATTACAGCCAATAAGCGTAGCACCTTCCGTGGTGGGCTGGTCTACCTTACTGGTAGAGTCTCTGGAAACACTCCACATGCTTCTAACCCTCTTTTATGGACAACAACTGGCGGCATACTCGCAAACACCGACCCTTATGGTGCAACCAACACTTGGACAGCACCCAACAACCCGGGGCAATATACAGTATTGGCTCATATTGACCCAGCAGCCAATCCAGACCAAGATCCTAACACTAAAGGTTCAGTTCATATCAATGTAATTAATAGAACTCCCACTGTTGTGAGCTCAAATACAACTGGTTTATCTATCAATGCAGGCGCAACTTTGCCATCAAGCTTGATAGCAACTTTTGATGATGCTGACGGTGATATTTTAACTGTATTGACAACCAACAAGCCATCTTGGGTAAGCATTACAGACTCTGGAACCCTACCTTTGGATGTTTATGCCAGTTTTTCACCACCTATTTCAACACCAAAGGGTATATATACCTTTACCCTTGGTGTGAAAGACAACTTTGGTGGTATAGCAACAGTCAATGTGGCTGTCACAGTCAACACTGTAACAACAACGGTAGCCCCTGTTGTCACTTCACCAACAAATGGCTCTACCATATCTGTGCCTTTTGGTAGTCACCTGGCAATTCCTGTTACAGCAACGGATGCGGATACACCTCAAGGTTCACTTACTCTTTCCAATATTTCTTCAACCACGGGTATATGGACAACAACGGGGCTTAATATCGATTTTTATGCCAATGCAACCAACAACGGTGTACTTACTTTTGGTGTTAGTGACGGACAGAACATTTCTAGCCCTGTGAGTATAAATATAAGCGTTACCGCTCCTGCTCCTGCTTTTGGCTTGGAAACACAAAGCTTTAGCTCACCATTGGAATATAGTTTTGGCAATGCCTCTACGGTGGGCGATTTTAATGGTGATGGCATTGATGATATAGCCATTGGCTCTAACCGCGCAACTGACCCTTATTCAAGTGGTGGCAACGTGTATATATTCTTTGGTGCTAACGGAAAATCTAGTTTAGACCCTACCACCGCAGATGTCACCATTCATTCTGACCAAGCTTTTTCTTACTTCGGCTCAGCCCTGGCTGCTGGCGATATTAACCGTGATGGTCGCTCAGATTTGGTTGTAGGCTCATACTTTCATGATTTTACCGACCCTTACTCAACAGCAACGAACCAAGGTGCGGCTTTTGTTTATATGGGGGGCACATCGGCTTTTGCCTCAAGCGACGTGTATGCCGATGTTGTAGCATCAACAGTTTGGCATGGGCTAATATCCAGAAACAATGAACGCTTTGGTAATCAAATAGCCGTTGGCGACCTCAATGGCGACCAATATGCTGATATTATCATCTCATCACCTCTAACGAATAACTACAACGCTGCAGATGCATATAGTTTTGTTTATATTTTTGATGGATATACCACATCTCTAGGTGGTGCAAGCGGCTCCGCACCCACAAAAGCCTCACGCATTTATACAACAAGTAAGTCTAACCCGCCATCCAGCATTGCATACCTTGGTGACATCAACAATGATGCAAAAGGTGACTTTGCAATTGGATTGCCTCTTTCAAATAATGCGTATATTTATTTAGGTGGCAATGCTTTGGTTGCATCTGGCCCTGTTGTTAATACTTATAGCTCCATCATTACCAACCCTGTCACCAATAACTTCTTTGGTTCTTCTATTGCGGGTGTTGGTGATATCAACGGTGATGGTTTCATTGATATTGCGGTTGGCGCTTCAAACGACCCTTATGCTGGTTCGGCTAACTTTGTATCTGCAGGTGCGTTTTATCTTTACAGTGGTCAAAATATTCTCTCTGGCGCTTTACCAACATCTTACTTTTATGGTGAGTTTCCTAATCAACAGCTTGGCTCGGTTCCACCTGCTGTAGGTGACTTCAATGGTGATGGATACACAGATATATCCATTGGCACTCCAGATTTTACAAACAATCGTGGTGCAATCTACCGTATATTGGGTCATGGTACATTTCCAGTGGATATTTACACCAGTGTTGCATCACTTTACAGCAAAAAACAAACACAAGGTGCGCTGGGTAGCAGCATTGCCATGGCAGATATCAATCATGATGGATATTCCGATGTGATTGCTGGGGCTACAGGCTTATCCCCATCCTATGCGCTTATCCAATTTGGTGCTTCCGATGCAAACAGCGACACAGATGGTGATGGCTTAAGCTATTTGGGTGAAATTTATGCAGGTACTGACCCAACCAACCCAGATACCGATGGTGATGGTGTACCTGATGGTGTTGAATATTTTACATACCTCACAAATCCATTAAATCCAGATACCGATGGCGATGGTTATAGTGATGGTTATGAAACAGCCCTTGTTGGCGGCAACCCGCTAGATAAAAACATCACCTTTGGTAAAACTGTCGTCACAGGAGCAGATTCCTTTATCACAACAGGTGCAAAATACTGTGGCGCAACATGGGATATGTATGGCTCACCTTACGAAGTCCAAGGAGCTTTAACCATTGATACACCTTGCTCACTGGCTATTGCCGCAGGTGTAACCGTAAAACTAACAGCACTCCTAACTGGGGGTGGTGGCGAAGGTTTTACCCCTCTACCAAGGATAGATGTTAATGGTACGCTTGATACCTATGGCACAGCCTTAAAACCCGTAACCTTCACATCCATCAATGATGATGTGTATGGTATTGTAGGTGGACATGATACGGGAGGCGATGGCGCGACCACAGGTACAGCAGGTGATTGGGCAGGCATTTTCTATAACTCTGGCTCTTCAGGGCATATGCAGGATACACATATTCGATATGCTTCTACTCCTTTGGCTATTGAAGGCGCTTCACCAAGCTTTACCAATCTATTGCTAACTGACTTCAGCACCCGAGCCATAGATATAACTG
>JALUWH010000325.1 GCA_027019685.1 Ghiorsea sp.
TAAAAAACGAATCCTACTACCCGCCCAATCTTCAGGACCATCCACCATCAATTTACGCGTAGTTTGCACATCTTCTTTGGGCATCAAATTCGCAAATTCAAGCAAGGGCAAGGTTTGCTCTAAAATTCGCCCTTTGGATAAGGCAATGGTTAACACTGGTTTATCTGACATATTCATTCTTACCCTTATATATAGTGGCGCTCAATATTGGCACCCAAACTACGCATTTTTTCTTCAATTCGTTCATAACCACGGTCAATATGATATACACGAGACACCACAGTTTCACCTTGTGCTGCTACACCTGCAAGCACCAAAGATGCAGATGCTCGCAAATCTGTCGCCATCACGGGTGCAGCAGAAAGTTTTTTAACACCTTTAATGACTGCAGTATGCCCATCCAACTGAATATCCGCGCCCATACGCACCAACTCTTGCACATGCATAAAACGGTTCTCAAAAATCGTTTCTGAAACCAAGCTTGTTCCCTCAGCAACACACATCATTGCCATAAACTGGGCTTGTAAATCTGTAGGGAAACCAGGATGCGGCATGGTATGAATATTCACAGCCTGCAAACGCTTGGGTGCAGCACAGCGAATGAAATCATCACCCGTTTCAACGATTGCCCCAGCTTCTTTCACCCGCGCCAAAAATGCATCCAACAACTTAGGATCGGTTTTGGTGACTGTTACATCACCCCCCGTAATCAAACCTGCCGCCAAATAGGTTGCTGTTTCAATTCTGTCAGCAATGGTAAAAATATCACCGCCAGAGATGCGTTCCACACCTTGAATTGTAATGGTATCAGTGCCATCACCTTCAATCTTAGCACCCAAAGCACGCAATGAATCCGCAAGATTCACCACTTCTGGCTCACGTGCTGCATTTTCCAACACTGTTTCACCCTTAGCTAACACAGCGGCCATCAAAATATTTTCAGTACCTGTTACGGTTACTTGGTCAAAGAAAATTCGCCCACCATGTAAACCATTGGGAGCCTTGGCAATCACATCACCATGTTCAACGCTGATTTCTGCACCCATGACTTCCAAAGCTTTGAGATGCAAATCAATCGGGCGCGCACCAATAGCACAACCACCTGGTAAACTTACCCTAGCCTCACCAAAACGCACCAGTAATGGTCCAAGCACCAAGGATGATGCACGCATGGTTTTTACCATTTCATAAGGTGCTTCAGGCTTGTTTGCTGCTCGTGTATCAATGGTTAAACAGTCTTGGTCATCGTAGGTTACATCCGCACCTTGCCATGCTAACAAGTTGGTCATGGTCGATATATCATTTAAATGTGGGATACGATGAAAAGTAACAGGACCATCAGCAAGAATAGCAGCCGCTAATAACGGCAAAGCTGCATTTTTCGCACCACTGCTTTCAACACTTCCTTGAAGCGGAACACCGCCTTGTATTACAATACTTTCCATGCTCACCACCTATACCAGTTAGCCGCAGCGTAGCGATATTGTACACAAGGCTCAATATTTATAGGTATAACACAGTTTTTCTGACTACTTATCACGAGAATCAATACTTTTTTCTAACAACGTTTCAATTCTTTCCAACCTGCTTTCAATCATGGACGTATGTTCTTTAATATAATGTACTTCACCAGCTTCACCCTCACCTGTTTCACGACTCATTTTTTCATGTTCGGTTTGCATCACATCCAAAATGATACCAATCATCATATTCATAAAAACGAAGGTTGTTAGGAAGATAAAGGTTAGATAATACACCCAACTCCATGCATATACATTCATGGTTTCATACATCACATCTGTCCAATCTTCAAAGGTAGATACGCGAAACAAAGTCAACATCGAAATACTTATATCACCCCAAAGCGTGGCATTTATTTTTTCAAACATAAAGCTACCAACCGCAGCATAGATGTAAAAAATAATGAACATCAATACCAATACATAACCCATGCGGGGAATGGCAATAATTAATGAGTTAATTAATACCCTGAGCTCAGGGATAATGGATACCAAACGCAAGACTCGAAAAATACGAATCAAGCGTGCCAAAAGTACCATTTCACTATCATCAATCGGCAATAAACTTACGCTAACAATCAAGAAATCAAAGACATTCCAAGCATTTTTAAAGAACCTGAAAAAGTACTTCTCGCCCAACATACGAATAATGATTTCAATCAAGAAGAAAACAGTAATGCCTGTATCCAGCACATAAATCACTGATACCCAGCGTGGATCCATATCATACGTGGATGCCCCTATCATCAAGGCAGACACAATAATAATCGCAATCACAGACAACTCGAAAATTTTATTGCTACGAATTGCCATAAATTTATCTTGCCATGAAGCAGTTACTAAACCCATATATACACCAAACCTCATCCCACCTTTATTCTACTTTACTGTGCGCATTGTAGTATGCTTTTGTTTATTTGGTATCAAATTTATATAATACAGCCCCAATCTTATAGTAAGTTCATCATAAATGTTTACAGCGAAGTTTGGGATAGCCTCTAATCATCCAGCTATTTATATGGTAAGGGTATAGTTATCGTACAATCAGTTTTTCACGCTTGGGTTTGCTTCCCACAGGTGAACACCATAGGCTTGGCAACATTCAAAATATCTAAACAAAGTTTTCTTAAGGAGCACGACTATGAACCACTTACAAAAAGTCATCGAACAAGCATGGAATACTCGCGACACATGGGATATGCACACTGTAGATACAGAAATACGCGAAGCTGTGGTGCGCACTATCGACCTTTTGGATGATGGTGGCATTCGTGTGGCAGAAAAGAATGATAATGGTGACTGGGTAACCAACGAGTGGATGAAAAAAGCCGTACTTTTATTCTTTAAACTGCACGACAATGAAGTTGTTCGTGGTGGTGACACCAATTATTATGACAAAGTACCGCAGAAGTTTGCCAACTGGGGCGAAGATATGTTCCGCAAAGGTGGTATGCGTGTGGTTCCCAATGCAACCGTTCGTAAAGGTTCATTTATTGCACCCAAAGTGGTGCTCATGCCTTCCTACGTCAATATTGGTGCTTATGTGGATGAAGGTACAATGGTAGATACTTGGTCAACCGTGGGCTCATGTGCGCAAATTGGTAAAAATGTGCATTTATCAGGTGGCGTTGGTATTGGTGGTGTATTGGAGCCACTACAAGCAACCCCAACCATTATTGAAGACAACTGCTTTATTGGTGCACGTTCTGAGATTGTTGAAGGCGTGATTGTTCGCGAAGGCTCTGTGATTTCTATGGGTGTATATATTGGTAAATCAACACGCATCGTCAATCGTGCAACTGGTGAGGTCACTTATGGTGAAGTTCCACCTTATTCTGTAGTAGTTTCTGGCTCTATGCCTGGCGCATCGGGTGGTCCAAACTTGTATTGCGCAGTGATTGTTAAAACAGTGGATGAAAAGACACGCTCTAAAACAGGTATCACTGAACTTCTACGCGAGTAATTCTTACCTAAACATCAAAGGTGAACTTGAAACAAAGGGGTTATGCGCAAGCATAACCCCTTTTTATGGCTCACTTTACAAAAACCATGAGGATTGCCTATACTCACTCTCATGGTTCAAGCCGTTTTACTTGATTTAGATGGCGTGCTTTATGTGGGCAACCAAGTCATCAACGGTGCAGCACAAGCTGTACATCGCTTGCATGATGCAGGCATCAAGGTTGCAGGTGTCACCAATACCACCACCCAAGCCAAACACAGCGTTGCGCAAAAACTACAAAAACTAGGCATCCCTCTTGGTGAACAACATCTATTCACTCCAGCATCACTGGTAAAAAATTATATCGGCAACAAAACTGCTCGCTTATATATTCGAGATGATTTACGCACAGACCTGCAAGTCACACAAAGCAACACAAAACCTGATTATATCGTCATGGGAGATATTGGTGGCTTGGGTTACCCGCCACAAGTGCTACATGAAATATTTTTACACCTTATGCAAGGTACGGATTTACTTGCGTTGCATAAAAATCGTTTTTGGAAAAAAGAAGATGGTTTACACCTAGACTTGGGTACATGGGTTGCAGCCCTTGAATATGCATCGGGTAAACAAGCTAAAGTTTTTGGCAAACCATCACAAGGTTTCTTCTTACATATTTGCCAACAACTGGGCGTATCCCCTGCCCAAGCCTTAATGGTTGGCGATGATATTGAATCAGATATTTTAGGTGCGCAGCAGGCAGGTTTACAAACTGCGCTAGTACAAACAGGCAAATACAATGCCAGTTTTGTTCAACAGACAGGTATTCAACCTGACACATTACTGCAATCGATTGATAAGCTCTATATTAAGTGATGAAGTCACATTCATCTGCAAATGCTTGCTTTCTTATAAGCTTATGCTGTGATTAGTCTTCAATACAATATCAAGAAGATAACTATTGAGGGGAAATACCGTGTCTAAAGAAAAGAATAATAACCACCAAGAAAGCATGGAAGCAGGTAATGTTGACCAAATTCGTGACATTATTTTTGGCGCACAGATGCGTGACTATGAAAAGCGTTTCATCCGTTTAGAAGAACGTTTACTCTCCGAGTCGGACTCCCTTCGTGGCGAAACCAATAGCCGCTTAGATGCCTTAGAAAGCTATATTAAACAAGAAGTTTCCAGCCTTTCTGATATGATTGCCGTGGAACGTGGTGAACGTGAAGATGATACCCGCCACCTTAGCAACGAGCTGAGTAATCAGGCACAAGAGCAAGAGAAAAAGCTTAATCATCAGCAACAAAGCAGTAGCCAAGCTCAAGCAGATTTACGCGATGCATTGCTTGAACAATCCAAATCATTGCTTACTGAAATTCAAAATGTACGCAATACACTTTCGGCATCTTTGGATAAATCTAGCGAAGAATTGCGCGATGACAAAGCCGACCGCAGGGCATTAGCAGATATGTTCAGCGAGTTTGCCATGCGTCTTAATGGTGATTTTCAACTCCCCGAAGGAAAAAAATAGTCGTATAAATATCTTTATATGAGTAACAACGCACAACAACACCAAGCTGCCATGCAAGAGCTGCGTAAACTTTTGTTTAAGCAAGAGTCTGCACGCATTGATAAGTTAGAAGAACTTTTAAGCAATCAAGAGCTTCATGCCCAAGAAATTGCCAAAATACTTGCTGAAGCGGTACAAATCCGCAGTCGAAGCGACAATAAATTAGG
>JALUWH010000326.1 GCA_027019685.1 Ghiorsea sp.
CCTTGCGGCTTGTAGCCCTGCATAGGTACCAAAAGAGAAACCTGCCAAATACAGTGGGCTGTTTGGATTCTTTTGCTCAAGCCAATCAATCATGGCGGTCACATCATCGACTTCACCCACACCTTCATCCCATTGTCCTTCGCTTTTCTCTACACCACGAAAGTTAAACCTAAGCACAGAATAACCCAGCTCTTCAAATGCTCTGCCCATCCAATAGACCACTTTATTTCGCATGGTGCCGCCATAAACAGGGTGGGGGTGGCAAACCACAATGGCGGGTTTATCTGCTTCACCTTGGTGGTACAAAGCTTCAATATTCCCCACAGGGCCTTTTAGCATCAGTTTTTCTGGGCGGTGTTCAGTCATAGTTCAGCGTACACCGCTTCATCAAAACCAACGATGACTTTATCATCAACCACCAATACAGGGCGTTTAATCATGGATGGATAGGTGCACATCAACGCAATGGCTTTGTCTTGATTGATACCTTCTTTGTCATCAGCGCTTAATTTTCGCCATGTTGTACCACGTTGATTTAATAAGGTTTTCCAACCGACTTGGTTACACCACGATTCAAGCGTGACAGCATCAATGCCGTCTTTTTTGTAGTTGTGAAACTCAAAGTCTAAACCTTTGGCTGTCAGGGCAGCTTTGGCTTTTTTGATGGTGTTGCAATTGGGTATGCCATACATTTTCATGGTTTCTCTATCCTTACGTGTCTTGTGTTTATATCCGTATCATCCAGCTCAATATAGATGTGCGTGGTGCTTTGGGGCAATAATTCAGGGGCGCGTTCGCTCCACTCAATCAGGGTCAACCAAGGTGGGCTAAAAAACTCATCCACACCAAGGTTTGCTACCTCAAAGCTATCTTCTAGGCGATACCAGTCCATATGCGCGACTTTCAATCCGTTGTTCGTATCATATTCCTGAATGATGGCAAAAGTAGGGCTGGGCAAGGCTTCATCAGTCACACCCAAAGCACGCATCATAGCTCTAGCTAAAAAGCTTTTGCCAGCGCCTAAATCGCCATGCAACGCAAAGCAATCACCAGCCTGAACATCTTCCACTAGCTTCTTGGCTAAAGCAATCATTGCTGCTTCATTTTCAATCAATATACTCAAAAGAATACATCCCTATCTAGGTTGTGTGCTGCCAATACTTTATCCCATGCACGGCGCACTGGGTAGTTTTTACGATAGCTCGAAAACCATGCCCTAAAGTTATCTGTTTTACCTGCATTTTTCATGGCTTGGTTATCATTTTCTATGGGGTACATCGTTAATGCCAGCGCGGACTTGCTCATGTTTGATGAGAGTGCACACATTTCAATATCAGGTAATGCTGTTTGCATATCCCAACTTGGTAATATTTGAAGAAAGGCGCATAAGTCTTTGTAAACAAAATAAGTATTGGCAGCTTTCCCGTCCAAAGAATGCCCTGCGATATGCGGGGTGGCAATCAAGACTTGGGGGTGCTTTAAAAGGTCTGAATGGATATTCGGCTCATTTTCCCAACAATCGAGCACGGCAAAATGTTCTTCATCTTGATTCAACCAATCCAGCAATGCTTGATTGTCAATACATGCGCCACGCCCTGCATTAATAATACCTTTGCCCTTAAATTGATTTAGCTTTTCTGCATCAAGTAAATGATGGGTGGCAAACTCACCATCATAAGTAAGTGGGGTGTGCAGGGTTAAAATATCAGCGGTTTCCAACACATCATCAAGACTTGTGCCTAGACCTCTAGGCGGGTCATTTAATAATGTTTGTAAACCTAATTTATTACATGCTTGATTCAATAGTGAACCAATACGACCCACACCAATAATACCAATTTTATCTTTTGACAACGACAGCTTGCCCATATTTTCTAAAGTAAAAAACACAGCCAACATATATTCCACTACCGATTGGGTAGAGCTGCCTGCTGCTGAGGCAAAGGTGATGGCTTGGGATTGTAAATAGAGTTTATCCACATGGTCATCACCAATGGTTGCAGTGCCCACAAAACGCACAGCAGAATCATGTAACAAAGCCTCATCAATTTGAATGCCAGAGCGTGTTAATAATACATCGGTATGTTGAAGTTGTTGTGGGTTTATTTCAGATAACGCCAAGGTGTTAAGGCTTACTTTTATGTCACTAAGATGTGAAAAAGCATCCTCAACACCCCAAATGTTTGCATCAGCGGTGATATTTAACTGTTTCGGCATTCCTAGTTAATACAGTCGTTTGCGTGCTTTTGCAGCAAGTTTATGGGTTGGGTACTGGCGTATTAATTGTAAATAATAATCTTGTGCAGCTTTAGGATTATTCATTTTCTTTTCGGTAAAGTCTGCTAAATCAAACAATGCACGTGGTGCGGCTTCGGTTTTACTGAAGTCTTTGACCACTTGTTGTAGAATTTGTGTATATAAGTCGTTGTCTTTCAGCTTCTTACGTGCAATTTTTGCTGCATCTTTTAAACCTTCAACTGCCTCTTTTTCATGTTTAGGGAACATTTTTGCCAGTTTTCTTAGGCTTTGTACCGCAGCAAGCGGGTCTTTAAGTTTTCCTTCTTGTAGGTCTGCTGCTGTTTGTAGTGCCCAAAGTGATATTTCATCTTTAGGAAAAAGTTGGACAATTTTATTCAGGCTTTGCACTGCACCTTTATAATCTTTTTGATGTTTTTCTTGAATCAAAGCGAGGTTTTTGTATGCGCGTTTCACCAATGTATGACGTGGATATTCACGAATAAGTTTTTTATAATTCGCGACAGCTTTATCATATTGTTTCAGTGATTTTTGTTGCAGGTCTGCTGTAGCTAACAAGGCTTCAGCACGATATGCGCTATTGGGGTATAAAGTAAGTAGTTTTTCAAAGGCAAATACCCCACTTTTGGCTGATGTGGTTGCAATATTATGTGCGTATAATATTTGTACTTCATCAACATAAGGATAGTTGGGGAAACGTGAAAGGAATTGAATTTGTAAATCAGCCAAAGCTTTATTTACATCTTTATCATCAATTTTATAAAGCTGTTTAATAAGGCTTAATATGCGGGCTGCTTTTTTACCTTTGATTTTATGGTTGATAATAGCTTTGATTTCTTTTGCGTAATCATCCCAGTCTTTTTCGATTAAAATAAGCAAGCGTTGTTTGGCACCAATCGCGGTTTCGGAGTGAGGGTATTCGTATAAAACTTGTAGCCATGCAACTGCAGCTTTTTCTTCTTCACCTTGGTTTAATAAGATACGACCTTTGAGAAATAAAGCATCAGCAGCAATAGGTAAGTGGTTATATTGCTTAAGGAATAAGCTAATATCTTGTAATAATGTATCATTTAATTCAGAGCTAGATGAAAAGAAGGAACGCTTATGTGCTGCGGCATCAAAGTGGTTGCGAATCAGGTTTAAATGTAAAATAGATACTTCTTTTTCAGATAAAGAAGGTCTTTTTATATTAGAGCCTGCATGTGCCCAGATGGGTGATAAAGTTAAAGCGACAACTGTGATAAGCATCCATACATTTTTCATTTTATTTACCCCTTGATTGTTGGTAATGTTAAAATTTCTGCTCCGTCTTTACGAACAGCAATAGTGTGTTCAAATTGTGCGGATAAACCTCGGTCTCGTGTCACCACAGTCCACCCATCATTGAGCACTTTCACAGGGTGTTTACCAGCATTCACCATGGGCTCAATGGTAAAAACCATACCTTCTTTGATTTCCATGCCTTCACCCTGTTTACCAAAGTGAACGACTTGTGGTTCTTCATGGAAAACACGACCAATACCATGCCCACAATATTCACGCACCACACTAAACCTGTTCTTTTCAACAAAGCTTTGAATAGCATAGCCTATATCACCCAGAGTTGCACCTGGTTTGACCACATCAATGCCGATTTGTAAGGCTTCACGGGCAACTTCTGTCAGCTTTTGGGCACGAACCTTGGGTTTACCCACATAAAAAGTTTTGCTGGTATCACCATGCCAACCATCAATAATGGTGGTGACATCCACGTTGATAATGTCGCCATCTTTAAGCTTTTTCTTGTCGGGAATACCGTGGCAAACCACATGATTGACCGATGTGCAAACAGATTTTGGAAAACCGCGATAATTGAGTGGGGCAGGGATACCACCATGTTCGAGTGTATATTCATGGACAATTTCATTGATTTTCTCAGTGGTGATACCAGGTTTAATATATTCTTCTATCATCACCAAAGTATTGGCAGCGACTTGGCATGCAGGACGCATAGCTTCGATTTCTTCTGTAGTTTTTAATTGAACCATGGTTGTTCCTCTGTATCGTCCGCATTGTGTTATTTGTAATTTGGGAGAACCTTACATGCGAATCTATCTTGTTCAACACGCCTTAGCCTTGGATGAAGCGCAAGACCCCAAACGCGCTGTATCTACCCAAGGATGTGAAGATATTGTGCGTACTGCGGGCTTTTTAAGCTTATTTGTGCAGCCTCAACCGAAATTTGTCTTTCATAGTGGTAAGTTAAGAGCCAAACAAACGGCTGAAATGTTTGCCGAAGCTTGGCATTTGAAAGGTGAAGTGATGCAAGTTGATGACTTATCACCCAATGCTGACCCGCAAGTGTGGGCTGCAAAATTAAATGTTATGTCTGATGATGTGTTAATCGTTGGACACCTGCCGCACTTACCCAAACTTGCATCTTTGTTGCTTTGTGGTGAGGTTGATAGGCAACCTATTCGCTTTCAAAATGCAGGTGTTGTGTGTTTGGAGAAAGATGATGATGGTTATCAGCTTGTCTTTCAAATCAATCCTACCATGTTTTATGAGGATAGTTAAGTTGATTTTCTCATCACTGACCCTCCTTATCGTCATTCCCGCGAAGGCGGGAATCCATGCTTTGATAATAGATTCCCGCCTTCGCGGGAATGACGGCAGAGGTATATTTTATGCCGCATAGAGTTCGCCAACATAGTAACCCTTTTGATAGGTTAGATAGCTTGATGAATATTTTACGGGTGGAATGTGATTGGGATAAAAAACAAACCCTGCAATCCTTGCGTAAATATACACTGGAAGAAACGCATGAAGTCTTAGAAGCGGTTGAAAAAGCTATTGAAACCGATGAATGGAATGATTTAAAAGGTGAATTGGGCGACATTTTGATACAAATTGCCTTTTATGCCGTGATTGCCAAAGAGCG
>JALUWH010000327.1 GCA_027019685.1 Ghiorsea sp.
CCGCAAGGCTCGCTTGGTCAATTAGAAGATGTATCCTGCTGGTTTGCTGCTCGTCAAGGTAAACATATACCTGACAAACTCATACCACACATTGCAATTTTTGCAGCAGACCACGGTGTAACAGAAGAAGGTATTTCAGCATTTCCTTCTGTAGTGACTACAGAAATGCTGAAAAACTTTAGCCAAGGTGGCGCAGCCATCAATGTTTTGGCAAAACAAGCTGCGGCAACACTCTCAATTATTGATGTGGGCGTGTTACTTGATACGCAAAATATCCAAGGCATCACACATGCTAAAGTTCGTGCAGGCACTGCCAATCTTAAAATAGAACCAGCAATGACCACGGATGAATGTACACAAGCGATTCAGGTGGGCAGGCAAGAAGCAAAACAAGCGATTGCCAATGGTGCAAATATCTTAATCGCTGGTGATATGGGTATTGGCAACACCACGGCAAGTGCTTGCCTTATTTGTTTATTTACCCAAAAAAAACCTGAAGATATTGTAGGCAGCGGTACTGGCATTGATGCAAAAACACAAACACATAAAGTAGAAGTGGTGCAACAGGCTTTAAAGCGAATCCGAGACCAAGGCATAAAAACAGAAGACTACTTGGCACATGTTGGAGGCTTGGAAATCGCTGCAATTACAGGGTTTTACCTTGAAGCAGCAGAACAAGGCATCCCTATTCTACTTGATGGTTTCATTACCACAGCAGCAGCACTTGCCGCACAGCAGCATGAGCCTCATATCCAACAATGGATGCTAGCTAGCCATCAGTCACAAGAACAAGGACATGCAATTGCCCTCAAAAAACTACAACTCTCACCCTTACTTCACTTACAATTACGCCTTGGCGAAGGCTCAGGAGCAGCACTTACCTTACCCTTGTTGCAATCTGCCATCGCCTTACACCGTGAAATGGCAACTTTTGAAAGTGCCAATGTAAGCGATAAAGACCCTATTTAATTACACTTTTTGACAATAGACCCAGATTAATCTACGTTTAGAGTATGACAGTAATCCATGGTAAAACATCCTTATATGGCATCATTGGTGACCCCGTTAGCCATTCACTATCACCGCTTTTTCAAAATTATTTCCTAGAACAAGCCAAGCAAGATGCTATCTACACCCCGTTTCATGTGCTTCCAGATACCCTTAACCTTGCTCTATTGGGGTTGCATGCATCGCATATTCAAGGTCTAAATATTACCGTACCACACAAAGAAACAGCGCTAGCTTTAGTGAATGCCGATAATGATGCGCGCATGATTGGTGCAGTCAATACCATCAAACGTACAGAGAATGAATGGTTAGCCACCAATACCGATTGGCAAGGTTTTGCAGCCGTATTGCAAGGCGTTGAAGCAGACTTGAGTGCACCAGTGTTACTATTTGGCGCAGGAGGCACAGCCAAAGCTGTGATTCATGCACTTGTACAACAAGGTGTGCAAAAAATTTATATCTGCAATCGTAGCTCACAACGTGTTGAACAACTTATTCATCAAACGAAGAAAAGTTACACTATTGAAATCATAGAGCTTTCTTGGCAACAAGAAGATGTGAGCAAAACATGCAAAGAATGTAACACAATCATCAACACAACCAGTATTGGTCTTCAACAAAATGATACTTTCCCTTTCACTATTACAGGTAAAGGTGTCGCCATTGATGCCGTTTACAAACCTTCGGGAAACACAGCATTTACATTGGCAGCGACAGCAGGCGGTTATATCACAACAGATGGATTACCCATGCTCATTGCACAAGGTGTTGCTTCTTTCGCTTTTTGGCATCACGATACTATGCAATCTGGACATCTTAACTTGCCAGACAAATTAGAGTCTCTACACTGGGTAGAGCGTCAATTAGCAAGACAGCCATTAGACCTACCTGGCTGGGGGACATGATATGAAAAAAACACGACTAGGTGAGATTTTATTACGCAAAAATGCTATCACCCAAGAACAACTTGAAGAAGCTATGAAAAACATGAAGTTAAATGGTGAAACGTTAACTGCATCCTTGGTTAAAATGGGTGTTTTCGCTGAAGATGATCTTGTCAAGTTCATTAGTCAAACCTTTGGTCGCCCAGCTATTGATCTTAAAAGTTTGGATATAGATACTGAACTGACCAAAATACCTGTTGATATCATGCTCAAAAACCATGCTATTCCTGTCAAACGCAAAGGAAATATTATCACCCTAGCTATCGCTGACCCCTATGACATCAACAGTATGGATGAAATGGCATTTATTGCTGGCAGTCAAATTGACGTGGTTATTGTCCGCGAAAGTGAGTTAATTGCTAAACTTGAGGAAATTAGTCAAACAGGGCAAGACTTAGAAGATGTGATGGCAGAAATGGGTGCCGATGACATGTCTGTTATTGAAGCCGAAGAGTTTCAATCTGATGAAAACACCCTCGCCTCAGCCAGTGAAGAAGCACCTGTGGTTAAACTGGTGAACCTTATTCTTCTTGATGCCATCAAGCGTGGCGCATCAGATATTCATATCGAACCTTATGAAAAAGTTCTTCGGGTACGCTACCGTGTTGATGGTGTGTTGCAGGAAATCATGCGCCCTCCTATGAATATGCGTGATGCATTGGTTTCTCGCCTCAAAATCCAAGCCAAACTTGATATTACCGAACGCAGAGTACCCCAAGATGGTAGGATGAAACTTCGTTTGTCCAAAGCCAAAACAGTAGATTTCCGTGTCTCTGTATTACCCACACTTTTTGGTGAAAAAGTGGTGATGCGCTTATTAGACCAATCCAACCTGCAAACCGATTTAACCAAGTTAGGTTATGAACCTGATGATTTAAAGATATTCCAAGAAACCGTACAACTTCCTTACGGCATGGTTCTGGTCACTGGCCCCACAGGTTCGGGTAAAACAGTAAGTTTATATTCAGCTGTGGCGGAAGTAAACAAACCAGGTATCAATATTTGTACGGCAGAAGACCCTGTAGAGTTTAACTTTATGGGCATTAACCAAGTCAATGTTAATCCTGCCATTGGCATGGATTTTCCTGCTGCACTTAAATCATTCTTACGCCAAGACCCTGATGTTATTTTGATTGGTGAGATTCGTGATTATGATACTGCAGCTATTGGTATTAAAGCTGCACTCACAGGTCACTTGGTATTGGCAACCTTGCATACCAATGATGCCCCATCCACCATGACACGAATGGTCAACATGGGCATTGAGTCTTTCCTTGTGGGTTCTGCTGTAAACATGGTCACTGCACAACGCTTAGGTCGGCGCATTTGCAGTGAATGCGCAGAGCCTATCAAATTAGACCCGCATGCTTTACTCGATGCGGGGTTAAAAAAAGAAGATTTGGATACATTTACACCCATGCAAGGTAAAGGCTGCACCATTTGTAATGGTACAGGTTACAAGGGTCGCGTCGGTATTTATCAAGTGATGCCCGTCTCAGACAACATTCGTGATGCTGTGTATGCTGGCAGAAATTCAGACGAACTTAATGAAATTGCCGTTGGTGAAGGTGTAAAAACATTGCGCATGGCAGCGCTGAACAAAGTCAAAGAAGGTGTTCTCACACTAGAAGAGTGTTTGCGCACCACCGTAGGAGATTAATATGCCAACATTCGTTTATACTGCAAAAAACAGGCAGGGAAAAGAAGCTAAAGGTGAATTCGAAGCGGTTAACAAAGATGTGGCACTTGCCACATTGCGTAGACAAAACCTGACAGAAATTAAGGTCAAGAAAAAACCCATCGAAATTCACATTGGTGGTGATCCCAAAGTTACAGAAAAAGACATTAGTATCTTTTTCAGACAACTTTCCACCATGATTAATGCAGGTTTACCCTTGGTACAATGTTTTGAACTGTTACAAAAAGGCACAGACCACAAAGGTTTATCAAAACTGTTCAACGGTATTCAAACAGAATTAGAAAGCGGTACACCATTTGGTGAAACATTACGCAAATTTCCTGATAATTTTGACCGCCTTACCTGTTCTTTAGTTGAGGCAGGTGAAAAAGGTGGTATTTTAGATACTATCCTTTTACGTATTTGTGAATACAAAGAAAAATCACTGTCCCTAAAAGCTAAAGTAAAATCAGCCATGGTGTACCCAGCATCTATTTTGGTTATTTCTTTTATTGTAACGGCAATTTTGATGATTTTTGTGGTGCCTATTTTTGCGGAAATGTTCTCCAGCTTTGGTGCTGAGCTTCCTGCACCAACCAGAATTGTGATGGCAATATCTGATGGTTTTGTCGCATACTGGTATTTGGTGTTTGGTGTACCTGTTGTCATGGTAATGGCAATCAAAGCTATTTACAAAACCCCTGCAGGCAATTACCAACTGGATAAACTAATGCTAAATTTACCTGCTATTGGGGATGTTCTTCGCAAAGGTGCTGTTGCCCGTTTCACTCGCACCTTTTCGACCTTAAGTGCCGCTGGTGTGCCT
This sequence comes from Ghiorsea sp., assembly GCA_027019685.1. Classification (GTDB taxonomy): domain Bacteria; phylum Pseudomonadota; class Zetaproteobacteria; order Mariprofundales; family Mariprofundaceae; genus Ghiorsea. The sequence continues at coordinate 4,457 of JALUWH010000327.1, forward strand.
ATTCTTGAAGCCATGGATACAGTGGCAGAAACATCAGGCAATGCGGTCATTGAAGAAGTGGTCATCAATGCCAAGGAGTCCATCAGCCAAGGACAATCCTTGAGCCAACCACTCGAAGAAAGTGGTGTTTTTCCTATCATGGTAACACAAATGATAGGTATTGGAGAACAAACTGGTGCCATGGAAGAAATGTTAGGCAAAATTGCCGATTTTTATGAAGAAGAAGTTGATACAGCTGTTGATAATATGACAGCGCTTATGGAGCCTGCCATTATGGCATTCTTAGGTGTTGTCATTGGTGGTCTTGTGATTGCCATGTATCTACCTATCTTCATGATGGCTTCGGTGGTATAAAGTCATCTCCTACTATGCCCGTAACCACTGACTCTGTTTTTCAAGGGTTTTATGAGAGAAGCCGCTTAAACCGATTATTTATAGCCCGAAATATTGGCTTATTTATTCTTCTTGTCACTTTTGCTTGGTTTACAAAAGGTACGCAAACCAGTCTACAAGTCACACTGCCAACAGTTTTTTTATTATGGCTGTTGCTTTTGGTTGCCCAATGGATATTGCTACAACAACTCAAACCTGTTGTTTGGAATCTTCTTTTTCAATTATGTTCTGATTTAATACTTATCGGTGTCTTAATATTCATCAGTGGTGGTATTGACAGTCCTTTGGTCTTCCTTTTAGGTGTCGTTATTATCATT
>JALUWH010000328.1 GCA_027019685.1 Ghiorsea sp.
TTTCACCACATCAGATAACGGTTCTGTTTCTAAATAATTCGTCATATCTTCAGGGGAATGCCGTGCAAGCAATTCAACCCAAGTTTCCAAAGATGTATCACTTTCTTCAACCAAGGCTTGAATCAAGCCCATGTGCCCCACTTGCAAAATTGCACCATCAAATCCTGCAGCTTCCATAGAAAGAGCAGCCAAATGCATCACTTCCACATCACCATCCACACCTGCAAGACCCAAACATTCCACACCTGTTTGCCATTGCTGGCGTGAACCTGTACGCACATCAGGGCGCGCCAACATCACAGGCCCTGTATAATGAAGTTTAAGCACAGGTTCATGGCTTAAACGGGTTGCCACAATACGTGCAATTTGCGGGGTCATATCAGGGCGAATCGCCAATAAACCTGCATCAGCAGGGTCTGAAAAGACTACTGTTTGGTCAGCCAAAAAACGACCTGCACCAGAGCTTAACGCTTCTGGGCGTTCAACCAAGGGTGGAATCACTTCAGAGAAACCTGCGGCGGTATAAATTTCAAACAAACGAAATTGCAGCCGACGAAGTGCCATCGCACGTCCGCCAAAAGCATCCTCAAGACCAAGGATAGGTTTTAATACACTCACAATGCCTCCAAGGCAACATAACGCACTGTGGTTATGTTTTCTAAAGCTTCTAATTTTTCAATCACTTTGGGCGCAGGTTCGGAATCAATCGACACCAATGCCAATGCCCCATCCATGTCTTCACGGCGACCCAAGCGGAAGTCACCAATATTAATGTTTGCCGCAGCCAATATCGAGCCAATATCTGCAATCACACCGGGTTTGTCTTTGTTTTCAATAAACAACAATCTACCTTGCGGTGTCATTTCCAACTCACATTTATCAATGCTCACCAAACGTGGGTTGGTGCCATCAAACACTGTGCCTGACACGCAACGATAACCTTCATCACCATATACTTCCAAACGCATCAAGCTGGAAAAATGGTCAGATGTTTCGCTTGCCACTTCCTCAAGCTCAATACCACGCTCTTTAACCAGCATTTGCACGTTCACCGCATTCACTTCATCCATGCTATGCGATAACAAACCTTGTAAAATCGTATTCAAAATGGGCGGGCGATTTAGTTTACTGACCTTGCCTTCAAAACGAATGACAATTTTATCATAACCTGGGCGCATCACCTGCCCCATAAACTGACCCAAAGCACCTGCAAGCCCCATAAATGGTGCCAAGGCTTTGGCTTCTTCTTCGGACAATGATGGTACATTCACTGCATTATTAATACTACCAGTCAGTAAATAATCCGACATTTGCTCAGCGACTTGCACAGCCACATTCTCTTGGGCTTCATCACTACATGCGCCGATATGTGGTGTAAAAGTAACATTATCCAATTCAAACAAACGGTTTTCTTTGGCAGGTTCATTCGCATACACATCCAAAGCTGCAGCCCTTAAATGTCCTGATTTACACACTTTATAAAGCGCATCCTCATCCACAATGCCACCACGGGCACAGTTGACCAAAATCGAACCTTTCTTCATTTTCTTCAACACACTAAAATCAATCAAGTTCCGCGTTGCATCAATCAACGGCACATGAATGGTTAAAATATCCACCATCGCTGCAAGCTCAGCCACAGTTGCCACTTTGGTCACACCCATAGCTGCCGCTCTATCATCAGAAATAAATGGGTCGTAAACATACACCGACATATGTAACCCCTTGAGGCGGTCACACACAATCGCACCGATGTTTCCTGCACCAATCACACCCGCCTTTTTGCCTGTAAGTTCCATGCCCATAAAAGCAGACTTTTCCCACTTTCCTGCGCGTGTTGAGGCTGTGGCTTGAGGAATTTGACGCGCAGCAGCCACAATATGTGCCACTGCCAACTCTGCGGTTGTAATTGTATTACCAAAAGGTGTATTCATCACCACGATACCACGGCGAGAGCAAGCTTGCACATCAATGTTATCCACACCAATACCAGCCCTACCAATCACTTTAACATGTTTAGCAGCAGCCAATAAATCGGCTTTAAGGGTGGTTGATGAGCGCACGGCAATACCATCATAATCACCTGCAATTTTGATTTGTTCATCCACGGATAAACCGGGGTTATAGTCTACTTCAATGCCATGTGAACGAAACACTTCAATAGCGCGTTCGCTCATTTTGTCTGCTATCCAAACTTTAGGGCAAGCCATGTTAATTCGCCCAAACGGAAATAGTCACTGGATTAAGTGAAAGAGGATACTGCTTCATCAATGATACTCCGTGGCGATAGAAATACATGCTATGCAATCAGCAACGGATTGCGGCGAGAGCCTATAAGCTTGGTTTCATAGGTCAATTGAAAATCAAACCTTAGTGCCAGACACCCTTAAACTTAATTACCCTTGTTGTTTTTCAAACGCCTGCATAAACGCAACCAGTGCATCTACGCCTTCTTCTGGCATAGCATTATAAATACTTGCACGCATCCCGCCCACAGAACGATGTCCTTTAAGCGTAATCAAACCTTGTTCCGACGCACCTTCAAGAAAAGCTGCATCCAAATCAGCATCTGCCAGCGTAAACGGTACATTCATCCAAGAGCGACCATTCTTCGCCACTGGGCTACCGTAGAAGTCGCTGTTATCAATCACTGCATACAGCTTCTCAGCTTTGCGTTTATTCACTTTCGCCATGGCTTCCAAGCCGCCTTGCTCTTTAATCCATTCAAAGACCAAACCAGCCATATACCAGCTGTAAGTCGGTGGTGTGTTATACATAGAATCATTATCAGCATGCACTTTATAATTAAACATGGTTGGTGTGTTATCCGCTGCTTTGCCAAGTAAATCATCACGGATAATCACAATGCATAGCCCCGCAGGACCTATATTCTTCTGCGCACCAGCATAAATCATGGCAAATTTAGATACATCAACAGGACGTGAAAGAATGGTAGAAGACATATCCGCAATCAAAGGCACATCACCCGTATCTGGAATATAATCAAATTCAACGCCACCAATGGTTTCATTGGCTACATAATGAACATAAGCCGCATCAGGGTTAAGCTTGAGTTCTGCTTGTGTTGGCACAGTTGTAAAACCATTGTCAGAAGTATCGGCTACAATATTCACATCACAATAGCGTTTGGCTTCAGCAATCGCTTTTTTTGACCACATTCCCGTATTCAGATAATCCGCACTTGTTTTGTCACCCAATAGGTTCAGAGGAATCATAGCAAATTGCGAAGACGCACCACCTTGCAGGAAAAGCACCTTATAATTGTCTGGGATAGCCATCACATCACGCAAGTCTTGCTCTGCTTTACCCGCAATCGACATATATTCTTTACCACGGTGGCTCATTTCCATCACCGACATACCAGAGCCGTTCCAGTCCAACATTTCTTGTTGCGCCCGTTGGATAACTGCAGTTGGCAACATCGCAGGCCCTGCGCTGAAATTAAACATTCTTGTCATGGTATTGAATCCTTTTATGTCAAATTAAAGCGAGAAGATAGCTAGAGTTTGTAGGTTTCTCAATGCGCAAAAGTGAAGCCTCACATAAAAGCTTAAGGTAACACGATAAGTTTGTAATCGGGCGTGGGGTTGAGTGGACATGAATACACATATTCACCTGCTTTAAGCTTGATGGTATAATCCTTGTAACCACCCGTTTCAATGCCACCGCCTGACGTGGAGGGTAGTGTCAACCTAGCCAAACCAGTGCCGCGCAACCAAAAGCCCAACACATAAGGCACATCCTTGTTGATAACATGAAAGGTATATTCCCCAGCTTTGAGCTTAAGCACCTTGGCTTTTGCTAAGCGCTCATCCTCTGTTTTGTGATTCAAGCTTTCACAAGCGGTATATGAATGAGCCTGATAATGTTGGTCGCCATGTTCGGATTCAATAAATTGGCATGCTGTTTGGGTAAGTGTGATGGTTTCTGCTGCCCATAATTGGGCTGGTACTAAAAAGAATGTAATCATCAATAATCTAAACATCTGAACTCCTTTGGTGTTCAGTCGCTCTTCAAGTGCTACTCTTACAAAACATGGTACTTGCACAATGATTTAATCAGTACAGTAAATAAAAAGCGCACTTCATTCACCACAGAGAACACGTGTGAACCATTACACCCCTTGCTAATGCGCAGTCGTACCTGAAGGCATAGGCGGTATTGCTAATGTTTTAATTTCACCAAATTGGGCTTCATATTTAGCTACATTTTCAAGTAAAGCATTGGCAATGCGCTTGGCATGACCTGGTGAAACAATCACCCTGCTGTTGACCACGCCTGCAGGCGGTGTGCCTAAGATGAAATCCAATACAAATTCTTCTTGGGTATGTGCGACCAACATTTGATTGGCATACTTACCACTTTGCACCTCTTGAGGCATACTGATTTGCATTTCTTGGGGTTTGTTTTCTTCGCTCATTGTAATTCATCCTTGGCTTGTTGATAGATTTCTTCAAGTGCTTCGATATTGAAATCTTTTAATGTTAAACCTTTTGCTTCGGCAATGGCTTCCATGCCTCTAAACCGCTTATCAAACTTACGATTGGTGCGCATCAAAGCCTGCTCAGGGTCAACGCCCAATTTTCGTGCGTAGTTGACCAATGAAAACAACACATCACCAAACTCATCTTCAATTTTACGTTTATCTGCTTCGCTACCATCGGATGTATTCACTTCATGTGTCAGCTCAGCAATTTCTTCACTAATTTTATCGGTCACACCACCCAAGTCAGGCCAATCAAAACCAACTCTTGCAACACGCTGTTGTTGTTTGGCAGCATAACTGAGTGCAGGAAGCGGCGGAATACCATCCATCAAGCTTTTGCGCTCGGTGTTTTTGGCATCTTTAAGCTGCTCCCACTGCTCATTGATATCATCAGGGTTGGCATCGGCAAACACATGTGGATGGCGATAAATCATCTTTTCAATCAAGGTGTCAAACACATCCGCCAAATCAAACTTGCCTCGCTCTTTGGCAATCACGGCATAAAAGGCAATTTGTATCAAAATGTCGCCCAATTCACCTTTTAAATCATTCCATTCATCGGTTTCAATAGCTTTTTCAACCGCTTCTAAGACTTCATGCGTTTCTT
>JALUWH010000329.1 GCA_027019685.1 Ghiorsea sp.
ATACTAGGCATGGAGTTTGCTTATTGTTAAAAAAAGAAGCAGCTACCGAAGAGGTTGAAATGAGCAATAAGAAGAAGTTGGTAATGATTGGTAATGGCATGGCTGGTGTGCGTGCGATTGAAGAGATTCTGAAGGCCAATCCCGACATGTTTGATATTACGATTTTTGGTGCGGAAAAATATCCAAACTACAATCGTATTATGCTTTCACCTGTGCTTGCAGGCGATACCACGATTGAAGATATTATCTTGAATGATGAGCAGTGGTATAAAGATAATGGTATTAAGCTGCACATGGGTAAGAAGGTTACGGACATTCATCGTGGTAAAAAAGTGGTTACCGCTGAAGATGGAACGACGGCTGAATATGATAATTTGATTATCGCAACAGGTTCTAATCCGTTTATTATTCCTATCCCAGGGCATGATAAAGATGGCGTGATTGCATTCCGTGATATTGAAGATTGCGATAAAATGTTTGAAGCGGCGAAAACATACAAAAAAGCTGCGGTGATTGGTGGCGGATTGCTGGGCTTGGAAGCGGCGAAAGGTTTATTAAACCTTGGTATGGAAGCCACGGTGATGCATGACCAAGATACTTTGATGAATATGCAGCTGGATACTGTGGCTGGCGAGATGCTTAAAACTTCGCTGGAAGCGCAAGGTATGCAATTTAAAATGTCCACACTGACCACTGAAGTTACAGGTGATAAGCGTGTTGAAGGTTTAAAATTTAAAGATGGTTCAACGCTAGACTGTGATTTGCTTGTGATGGCAGTGGGTATTCGCCCGAACAAAGCCTTGGCTGAATCATGTGGTTTATTCTGCAATAATGGTATTGTGGTGAATGACTACATGCAGACAGTGACGGATGCATCGGTATATGTTGTGGGTGAGTGCGCTGAGCATAGAGGCATTGCATACGGTCTTGTTGCACCACTGTTTGAGCAAGCCAAGGTCTTGGCATATCAAATCACAGGTAATGGTTTAAAATCATATACAGGTTCTGTGGTGTCCACCAAATTGAAAGTATCAGGTATTGATGTGTTTTCAGCAGGTGACTTCATGGGCACGCCGGGCGCAGATACGATTGAATTATTGGATAAACACGGTGGCGTTTATAAGAAAATGATTCTTGAAGATGATAAAATCAAAGGCGTGGTCATGTTTGGCGATACTGCAGATGGCCCTACTTTCTTCCAGTGGATGCAAGATGCTAAAGATGTGTCAGAGCTGCGCTCTAGCATTTTGTTCTCTGCATCAGGTTTGGGTGATTCGGGTCATTCAGGGGAAGATCAAGCTTCAGCCATGTCTGATGACACGGTGGTTTGTGGCTGTAACGGCACAACCAAAAAAGATATTGTGGATGCGATTACCAAGGAAGGTTTAACCACGCGTAAAGAAGTGACGGCTTGCACCAAAGCAGGTGGTTCATGCGGTGGTTGTATTGGCCTGGTTGAGCAACTGTTGGCATCAACTTTGGGTACAGCGTTTGTAGAATCAGAAAACGACCCCATCTGTGGTTGTACAGAATACAATCACGAGCAAGTCAAAGAGCAAATCAAAGCCAAGAAACTTACCCATGTGCGTGAAGTGATGAATGTGTTGGATTGGGAAAGCGAAGGCTGCCAAGTTTGTCGCCCAGCGATTAACTATTATATTGGTATGACTTGGCCTGAAGATTCAGAGGATGACCGCACTTCGCGTATCGCCAATGAAAAAATGCATGCCAACATTCAAAAAGACGGAACGTTCTCTGTGATTCCACGTATTTATGGTGGCGTAACCACACCTGATGAGTTGATTAAAATTGCAACGGTAGCTAAGAAATATGAAGTGCCTACTGTAAAAATCACAGGTGGTCAGCGCATTGATTTATTGGGTGTAAAAAAAGAAGATTTGACAGCGATGTGGAAAGATTTGGGCATGGCATGTGGTTATGCTTATGGTAAAGCATTGCGTACGGTGAAAACTTGCGTGGGTTCAGAGTGGTGCAGGTTTGGTACACAAGATTCTACATCTTTGGGTATCCATTTGGAAAAACAACTCGATCATATTTGGTTTCCAGCCAAAGTGAAATTGGCAGTATCCGGTTGCCCACGAAATTGTGCAGAAGCAACGATTAAAGATGTGGGTATTGTTGGCGTGGAAGGCGGTTGGGAAATCAGCACAGGTGGTAACGGTGGCGTACATGTTGTGGCAACAGAGCTGTTGTGCATTGTTGAGAATGAAGCAGAAGTTGAAGAAATCACTAAGGCTTATTTGCAGCACTACCGTGAAACAGGTCGTCACAATGAGCGTACTGCGCCTTGGCAACAACGTGTAGGTTTAGACAGTATCAAAGCTGCGGTTGTGGATGATATTGAAAATCGTAAAGCTTTGGTTGGGCGTTTACATGCCTACCTTGATGCACAAGCGCATGACCCATGGGTAGCGCGTGTCGAAGATGCAGATAAAGGTTATGAAAAATTCACGGAATACAAGCCCATTGATATTCCTGTTCGTGTGGAGTCAGTATAATGTCGGAACAATGGATTGAAGTATGTAAGTTGGATGAAATTCCACCATCACAAGCGCGCACAGTACGAGCGGATAACACTGTGATTGCAGTATTTCGTTTAACAGATGACAGGGTGAAAGCGGTTGAAAACCGTTGTCCGCATAAAGATGGGCCATTGGCAGAAGGCATTATTTCTGGCGATGATATTTTGTGTCCATTACACAACTGGCGTATTCATTTGGATGATGGTCAAGTGGCTGCACCCGATGAAGGTTGCGTGAAAACGTATCCTGTTAAAGTTGAAAGTGGTACAGTCTTTTTACAAGCTTAATGCTTAACCACATGATGTGGTTTGTTCAATCAATGATGGAGCTTAGATGACACAAACAGTCAATAGTGCCTGTTCCTATTGTGGTACAGGCTGCGGAATTGTATTGGAAACCGATGGTGAAAACATTATTTCACTCAGCGGCGATACCAAGCATCCAACCAATGAGGGTAAGCTTTGCTCCAAGGGCAGGGAATTGCATCAAACGGTCAATACCCAAGACCGTTTGTTGGTGCCCCAGATGCGCACATCTTTGGATGCGCCTTTTGCACCTGTGGATTGGGATACAGCTTTAAGTCACACGGCACAAAAATTTGCAGATATTATCCAAGAGCATGGCCCTGATGCGGTGGCATTTTATGTGTCGGGTCAGTTGTTGACCGAAGATTATTATGTGTTTAACAAGCTCATGAAAGGGTTTGTTGGCAGCAATAATATTGATACTAATTCTAGGCTTTGTATGAGTTCTGCGGTGGCAGGTTATAAACGTGCATTTGGTGCAGATGGTCCACCGACCTGTTATGCAGATATTGAATTGGCATCCTGCTTTTTTATCACAGGCGCAAACCCAGCGTATGCTCATCCCATTGTTTTTCGCAGATTAGAAGCTGCCAAAGAAGCCAACCCTGATTTAAAAATTATCGTGGCAGACCCTCGTCGCACCGATACTTGCTCGATTGCTGATTTACATTTGCCACTCAAACCCGGTACAGATGTGGTGCTGTATCAAGCCATGTTGCATGTGATGATTCAAGAAGACTTATTGGATGAAGCTTATATCGCGGCGCATACGGTAGATTTTGACGCGGTCAAAGCCAAAGCTTTATCGCTTAACCTTTTACAAGCAGCAGAAACCTGTGGGCTGGATGCCAATGATATTGTGCAGGCAGCGCGCTGGTTTGCGACCAACAAAACCCTTTCATTTTGGACCATGGGTTTAAACCAATCTTCATCGGGCACAGACAAAAATAACGCCTTGATTAACCTTCATTTGGCAACAGGGCTCATCGGTAAAGAGGGTTGTGGTCCATTTTCGCTTACAGGACAACCCAATGCCATGGGTGGCCGTGAAGTGGGCGGTATGGCAAATATGTTGGCGGCGCACAGGGATTATACCAACCCAGAACACCGCCAAGAAGTGTCAGATTATTGGGGTGTGGATGATGTTTCTAGTAAACCGGGTTTAACGGCAACGGAATTATTCTCAGCTTTAGAAGAAGGAACGGTCAAAGCGGTATGGATTGCCTGCACCAATCCGATTGTATCTATGCCTGATGCGAAGCGCGCAGAAGCAGCGCTCAAAAAAGCAGAGCTGGTGATGGTATCGGATGCTTATCATCCTACGGATACCACCAAGTTAGCGCATGTGTTATTCCCTGCATCAGGTTGGGCAGAAAAAGAAGGCACGATTACCAACACCGAGCGGCGTATCACGCACTTGCAGCAAGCCATTCCCAAAGCGGGGTTATCCCGCGATGATTGGAAAATCGCGGCTGATTTTGGAATCGTGTTGGGTGAAAAGCTTGGCAAAGATTGGTCAAAAGCGTTTGCTTATGAAACAGCAGGTGACGTGTTTGATGAGCATTGCGGTTTAACCAAGGGTATGGACATTGATATTTCAGGGTTATCGTATGCTGTGCTTGATGAATTTGGCCCGCAACAGTGGCCATTTAGGCAAGGTGGCGAACCAAACCAAACAATTCGCTTATACACAGATAATCAATACGAAACTGCCGACAAAAAAGCACATTTTATTGATATGGACTATATTCCCGTTGCTGAACCCACGGATACAGATTACCCCTTATCGTTGACCACGGGTCGTATTCGCGACCAATGGCATACCATGACCAAATCAGGAACTGTACCGCAACTGATGCAGCATATTCCCGTGCCTACGTTGCAAATCCATCCTGATGATGCAGCAAATTACGGCATTGAAGAAGGTGCTTTGGTACAAATTGATTCAAGGCAAGGGCAAGTGATTGTGCCTGCACAAATCAGCAAAGATATTCGTACGGGTTTAATCTTTTTGCCCATGCATTGGGGCAGGATGACTGCGCGCAGCGGCAGAGCCAACAGCCTGATTAAAACAGCGATTGACCCCGTATCCAAAGAGCCAGAATACAAACATGCAGCCGTGCGTATCGCGCCATTTCAAGCAGCTTGGCAGGGTATGATGCTGATGGCTGGGCAACACACCGATTTAGGGCGCAAAATGA
>JALUWH010000330.1 GCA_027019685.1 Ghiorsea sp.
GGGTTTGGTTTCAGTTGCATGGGTTTGGCTGTAAGTTGAGCAGAATTTAGGGTCTAAAGGGCGTAAAAAGGGGTTGGTTTGAAGCTCTAAACCTATGGTAGAGGGGATGGTTGGTTGCTTGTGAAGCCGCTTGTTTTTGTCATCACGTATGCGTTGTTGAAGATAGATGTTATTAGCATCAACGCTTTGGGCGAATGCTAGGTTTACAAGGGTGTATTCATGGGCGCAATATACTTTGGTTGGTTTGTCGAGCGCGGCAAGTTTTTGCAAACTTTGCCACATTTGGGCAAAGCTTCCTTCAAATAAGCGACCACAACCAGCACCAAACAGTGTATCCCCGCAAAATAAAGCATCATCAATCACAAAAGCGATATGCCCTAGTGTATGACCATAGACTTCAAGGCTCTGAATATGCAATTTCCCGAGTGTGAAGTTGCTGTTAGCAGCAATAGCTTGTTTGATATATGGAATACGCGAAGCATCATCCTGATTGCCAACAACAGTACATTGGTAGGTTTGTACAAGTTGCTGATTGCCATCGGTATGATCCCAGTGATGATGGGTGTTTAGAATGTGGGTGGGTGTGATATTGAGCTGTGTGCAGGCTTCAATCACAGGTTTGGCTAAGGCAGGATCAATCACACAAACTACTGGACTGTGGCGGTCTTGAATAATATAAATATAGTTGTCTTGAAGTACGGGTAACTGATGTACGATGAAGTGCTTATGTTGGTATGTCCACATTGGGCAAGTGTAAACGGAGTTTGATGAATGTCACATAGTGAAGATGGTTCGACTAAAGCGGTGATAACGGCAATTGTTGCTAATGGCTCGGTGACGATTGCGAAATTTGTTGGTTTTGCATTTTCAGGTTCTAGTGCTTTGCTTGCTGAGGCGATTCATTCATTGGCGGATACGGCGAACCAAGGTTTACTGTTTTTAGGTCTTAAGCGGTCGAAACGTGTTGCTGACGGTAAGTATCACTTTGGTTATGGGCAAGAGCGTTATTTTTGGAACTTGGTATCAGCGATTACGATTTTCTTTTTGGGTTGTGTTTACACCATGATGCATGCTTTTGGGCAGTTAGAAAGTGGGCATGCACCAGAAATGAGCTGGCTTGCTTTTGGTATTCTGGGCTTTGCTTTTTTGGTGGAGGGTTACTCATTTTATGTGGCGTTTGGGGAGTTTACACGCCAGCGTAAAGCTGAAAACATGGGTTTTCTGCAATATGTGAAAGAAACACGAGACCCAACAACTTTGGCAATATTAATTGAAGATACGGTTGCTGTGATGGGTTTAACGTTTGCTCTTGTTGGCATGGGGTTAGCAGCTTATACAGGTTCAGCTATTTTTGATGTGGCGGCAGCGATAGGCATTGCATTGTTGATGGGGTTATTGGCAATATTTTTGGCGGCAACCAATAAAAAGTATTTGCTCAATGTATCGGATGAGGAAATTAACCAAGTCGCTTTAAAGGCTTGGACTGCTGATAAACGTGTACAACATGTGCGCCATATTCATAGTATCGTATTATCACCTGAAGCAAGTATTTTGATGGCAGAATTGGAGCTTAGAGAAGAAGCATTGTTTGCTGATATGACTGAAGAAGAAGTGCAACAAGCAATTCGTTTTATGCATAGATTGGATAATGTGCGAGCATCCTTAGAAGAGGCTGTGAGTAAAGAATCCGAAGAAGCTAAACATATTTATATTGAGTTTACAGGGCTTCCTGAAAAAGAATGAATCATACACGGTTTCTTATCGCTTCGTTGATTCAGCAGGGTCTCATTCCTGAAGATAAGATTCCTGATGCGTTAAGGATTAGTAAACTGACACCAGATAAAACAGCGTGGTTTTCATTTTTAGACCGTTTTTTGTTGGTTGTTGGTGCTGTGTTATTGGTTAGCGCACTAACATTTTTTATTGCATACAATTGGACTGAAATGAGCAGGCTGGCAAAGTTTGCTTTAGTGGAAGCATGTATTGTTTTAGCTGTATTTGCATATTGGAAAGTGGGTACACAGCAATTATCCGCTAAAATAGCTTTGTTAACTGCATCTTTGTTGCTGGGGGTATTGCTTGCTTTATACGGGCAAACTTACCAAACAGGGGCAGACCCTTGGCAGTTATTTTTTAATTGGGCATTGTTGATTTTGCCTTGGGTATTTATCGCACAGTTCCATGTATTATGGATGGTGTTTTTGTTCCTTTTGAATTTAAGTCTTGTTTTATACATAGATACATTTGGTCGACTTTTTGGATTGTTTTTTGTATCTGAATTACATTTGTTTTGGTCACTGTTTGCGCTGAATGCTGTGGCATTGGTTGTATGGGAATATATGAGTCAAACGAAGGTGTGGTTGCAATCAGTTTGGGCAACACGGTTGCTGGCTGTTGTGAGTGGGGCAAGCATAACTATTGTAGTGGTGAATAGCATTATTGGAGCTAGCATTTATGCAATTGTTCCATGGTTGGTATGGCTTGGCTATTTGGGTGTATTGTATGCCTATTATAGGCTGAAAAAACCTGATTTGTTTATGCTGGCTGGAGGGTGTTTGTCTGTAGGCACGGTTATGTTGTTCTTTATAGGTCAGTATATTATAGATTCAGCAATAGCTTCACTTGCCTTTTTAACGTTTATTCTTGTTTTTGGGGGAGCTTCTTCAAAGTGGCTTAAACATGTGCAAAAAGAGATGCAATCATGAGTACTTCTCATACGCAATTATGGCAAAAGTTAAAAGAAGCTAACCTTGTTCATGGTGAAATGCCTAGATTTGAGCAAGATGGAAGCCCTTGGTATATAAAATTCCTTTTGGGTATGGCGGGTTGGTGGGCAGCAGCATTTGGGCTTAGTTTTGTCATGCTTGCTTTTACTGTCTTCATGAAGAATCCCATCGCAGTATTTATCCTTGGCAACTTGTTGATTGGTGGGGCTTTTTTCATCTTGCGTCAGTCTGAGCAAACCTTTCTTGAGCAACTTGGCTTTGCTATCAGCCTTACAGGGCAATTTTTGGTGATGCTTGTTGTTTTTCATGCGCTTGGTTCGGATACACCTAAGTTTAATGTTGCTGTGAACTGGGCATTGGCAGGTTTATTTCAAGCTGTGCTTGCATTGATTATACCCAATTTTGTGCATCGGGTATTTTGCACATGGAATGCCGCAATACTTTTCTCGGTGGCTTTGCTGCTTTTTGAACTGCCTTACATTTTTAGCAGTGTCGTGATGTTGTTGATGGTTTGGTGTTGGTTACATGAATATGCCTATGCAAAACATATCGAAAAAATAAGAGCTATAGCTTATGGTTTAACATTTGCTTTGGTTAGCATTGAGGGCTTTGTGCCTTTTATTTCAGGGGGAGCAAGCAGTGGCTGGAAAACGCCAGTGAATATTGAATATATCACGCAACCGTGGATGGGAGAGCTTTTGTTGGGCTGTGTTGCGCTTTATATGGTTTGGTTATTATTTCGACAATATAAACAACCCATTCGACAGCCCGTGGTCATGCTTTCATTGTTTGCAACATTATTGGTGGTAGCAGCTTCATTTGAAGCAACAGGGCTTACAGTGGGTATGGTCATTGTGTTGCTTGGTTTTGTGGGAAGTAATCGTGTCTTGATGGGTATAGGCATTGTGAGTTTGCTATTTTATATATCTACATATTACTACTTGTTAGAAACAACACTTTTGGATAAATCACTAACTTTGTTGGCAGTAGGTGTACTTTTGCTTGGTCTGCGTTGGTTGATGTTGCATTTTATCTCTCAGGGAGAGGTCAATGCGCGTTAAATTGGCAATATTCGGTTTATTATTAAGCTTAGGTTTAGTGAATTGGTCTATTCTGCTTAAAGAGCAGCACTTGGCAGAGGGTGATATTGTTTATCTACAACTTGCCCCTATTGACCCACGTTCATTGATGCAAGGTGATTATATGGCACTCCGTTTTCAACTGGCAAACCAAGTGTATGAGGCTTTGCCCAAAACCAAACAATCAAAACGCTGGCGACAAGAGGTGGCTTCGGACGATGGTTTTGTTGTTGTGCACCTTGATAAACGAAAAGTTGCAACATTTAAAAGTATTGATGGTCAACAAGGTTTGGCAAAAGGCGATATATTATTGCGTTTTCGAGTGCGCAATGGCGTGGTAAAATTTGCCACCAATGCCTATTTTTTCCAAGAAGGTCATGGTCAATATTATCAAGCTGCTAAGTTTGGACAGTTTCGTGTGGATCAAAAGGGTGAATTGCTTTTGGTGGCATTGTTTGACCAAGATTTGAAACGGTTACACGCACCTAAAGATTAGATGGTGTAATGCTTATTTTCGATTGTTAAGGCGTTCGATTCTTATCCATTTGCGTACATTGGCATTGTGTTCGTCCAATGTGGAAGCAAAAGCATGACCACCTGTACCATCTGCGACAAAATAAAGGTAATCAACATTGGCAGGGTATGCGGCTGCACGTAAACTTTCAGCACCAGGGTTACAGATTGGTGTAGGCGGTAAACCATTGCGTGTGTAGGTGTTCCAAGAGGTGTCAGTCTTTAAATCCTTGCGTCTGATATTACCATCAAATGTACCTAGGGTGCGATACATGCCATAAATCACTGTGGGGTCCATTTGTAAACGCATATTCTTTTTTAAACGATTATGAATGGCAGCAGATACCCAAACGCGCTCTTTGGCGAGTGCAGTTTCTTTTTCAACAATAGAAGCAATGATACGATTGCGTTTGATTTGTTCTTGGTTCCAGCCTAGTTCATGAGCAAGCTGGGCTTCGACTTTGGCGCGGGCATCATACATTTGTTGCAAGATAGATTTGGGCTGAATGGGTTTATTATAAACATAGGTTTCAGGTAAAAATAAACCTTCATACTCATCTGTGCCCACGATGGATGTGAGTGCATGTTGCCAGTCTTGAAGCGGTGTTTGGGTTTTCTTGGCTAGTAATTGGAGCATTTCATCAGTGCGTAAACCTTCTGGGATGGTGACCTTAAATTGAAGCACTTTACCTTGGGTGATGATGTTCAATACATAAGGCATATTAAGCATA
>JALUWH010000331.1 GCA_027019685.1 Ghiorsea sp.
GGGAATGACGGGCTTAAACAATAGTTCGTAACCTCCTAACCATGCCCAACTTGTCTGCGCCGCACAAGCAACATCAGAATAAAGAGCAAACCTAAGAACCCCGTAAGCGCTGGAAAAATTATGGTGGTGATAGAATAATGCATGAGAGCAGCGATAGACACAGCATTGCGCGTGGTCATCAGCACATAAAAGCCAAGCTGCACATCAAAGGGTTTATAATACGACTTGCGAAAGGTTGAGCCAAAACCCAAGGCATCAATGCTGGTTAAAATCACCACCGTCCATAATGGGTCATCATGAATATACCATAAAGGCAAGGCGGATAAAGCAAGCACAAAAAATATCCAATCGGTTTGGGTAATCTGAATATCGGCCTTTTTCTGATAAGCAAGCCATGCCACATAGGTGGTGATAATGCCTGATACACCAATCGCCCATGCACCTGCCCCGCCACCATCTACCATTTGACCAAGAAACACGATAAAGGTGGTTAAACCCCAAATCACCCATGAAAAAACATGCGGCTTGCTTTCACCATGTTGTATGGAGCGAATATATGGCAGAAAGGCAATCCATGTGATGGCTACAGCTACCACTCCTAATATTTCTTTATACATTCATAACAAACTAGCATCAATAAGCCAACGTCTCGCAGTATCCTCATCTTTAAATAATTCTACCTCTTTATTCTTAGCAGGGTATAGCTGTTGCAATGTTTGATACAGTTCCCCTTTAAAAAAGGCATAAGGATCACTGGCAATCATAGCAATTCTTGAAGGTTGAGAGCTATCATCCAAAGCTCGGCCTGCCATTACAAGGTTTGCCAGCTCACCTGTATTTATATCAACATCATCCACAAGTCTAAAATCAACCAACTCACTAAACCCTGCAATACTTGGTTTATTTAACCACACATGCTGCAAGTATGTCAGCACAGTATTTACGTTCATAGTACCGTGAAAACATACCTCAACATACCTTTCGACTTCATGTATCTTATATTGGAACGGCAGTGACTGTTTTGATACCATGCCTTCTTTCGCACTATGCATACCACACCTCTTTCCCCCATTGCCAAGTAAACCAGCTTATTAGCATAAAATAAAGTAACTTGCGTTTTTGGATGAAATCTCTTGGTTTCACGTTTATGCTCCGCCCATGCCTTTGAAAACCCAAATACAAGACACTTACAACCATACTTACGATTATCTGATTATAGGCAGTGGTGCGGCAGGTTTAATGGCAGCTCACCGCTTGGCAAAACATGGCAAAGTTTGCTTAGTAAATAAATCAGACTTCCCAGACTCCAACACTTTCCAAGCCCAAGGCGGTATTGCAGGGTTTATTACCAAAGAAGATACCATTGAAAGTCATATTGAAGATACCATCAAAGCAGGCGCAGGGCTTTGCCATGCTGATGTAGTTAGCGAAGTGGTCAATCATGGGCATGATATGGTGGAAGAATTATTACACTTGGGGACACCCTTTGACACTGAAAATGGCAAACTCCATTTAACCCGTGAAGGTGGACATTCTCACCGCCGCATTGCCCATGTGCAAGACTCCACAGGCAAAGCTATTGGTGAGACTTTACTTAAACATGTGCAAAACAATAGTAATATCCAATGCTTACAGCGACATATGGTGGTTGATTTAATCACCACCCATAAACTGGGTATTTTTAATCAAAAAAACCAATGTTTGGGTGCTTATATTTTACCCGAAGAAGGTGACGTATTTAGCATTGCTGCCAAACATGTGATTCTAGCAACTGGTGGTGCGGGCAAAGTATATATGTACACATCCAACCCCCATGCGGCGACGGGTGATGGCATTGCTATGGCATGGCGCGCAGGTTGTGCTGTGATGAATTTAGAGTTTATGCAATTTCATCCCACTTGCCTCTACAACCCCAACGGTTCAACCATGTTGCTCACTGAAGCATTAAGAGGCGAAGGCGCACATTTGATTGACAAACATGGACGAAGATTTGTCTTTGATGACGATGAACGCGGTGAACTGGCACCTCGTGACATTGTTGCCCGCTCCATTGACCGTGAAATCAAAAAAACTGGTGAAGACTGCATGTATTTGGATGTCACCCACTTGGGCGCAGACAAAATCAATAACCAATTTCCCAATATCCAACGTAGGTTGTTAACAATGGGCTTGGATATGAGCAAACAGCCTATCCCCATTGTGCCTGCTGCACATTATATGTGTGGCGGTGTACAAACAGATGTAAGTGGAAAAACAAAGGTCGCAGGACTATCCGTGATTGGTGAAGCAGCATGCACAGGACTGCACGGCGCAAACCGCCTTGCCAGCAATTCTTTGCTTGAATGTTTGGTGATGGCAGACCAATGCGCTGCCCGCATTGTAAAAGAGCCGAATACACAAGCAGCTATGGTGATTCCTGCTTGGGATAGTAGCGGCGTTGTACCCGAACAAGAACGCGTACAAATCAAACAAAACTGGGATGAAATTCGTGCGATTATGTCCAACTATGTTGGTATCGTTCGCACATCAGAGCGTTTACGGAGAGCTAGAAGACGTTTATTTCTCATCCATGAAGAAATCGCTGAATATTATTGGCAACATCCACTAAGTCGTAGCTTGCTTGAGTTGAGAAACCTTGCTTTGCTTGCTGACTTAATGATTCGTAGTGCCCAGCAACGCCATGAATCGCGTGGTCTGCACTACACAACCGACTACCCCAGCCAAGCCAAAGAAGCAAAAGATACGGTTTTGCTTCCTCAAGGTGAAAATATATGAGCCAAAACCCTCAAACACAAAACAACCAAGCATTCATTGACTACGGAAAAGCACATTTAAAGCAACTTTATCAAGATATTGAAGCTGAATTTAAGGCTGAAGCAAGTGGCGCAGATTTAATGCATCAAATGTGTGATGGTGTGGATAAACTGCTAACACATATCTGGCAGGAAGTTGCGCCAGAGTCTAGCCAACACATCGCTTTTGTTGCTGTGGGTGGTTATGGGCGTGGTGAACTTGCACCACAATCGGATTGGGATTTTTGGTTTATCATGCCTGAAAAACCAAGCCAACAAATGAATGATGATATTCAAGACTTCTTATATGTGATGTGGGATATGAGTGCCAAAATTGGTCATGCTGTGCGCACAGTCAAAGAAACTATTACCCACATTAAAGAAGACTGGAACTCTGCAACCACAGCCCAAGAAATGCGTCTTTTATGCGGGAATCCATCTTTATTTGATGATTTATCACATGAAACGACCATTTTCTTCAAAAAACAGCGTAAAAAATTTGTAGAAGCTAAACTTAAAGAACATCAATTAAGACACAATCGCACAGGTGATTCAGCATTTTTAATGGAGCCTGACATCAAAGAATGCAAAGGTGGTTTGCGCGATGTGCAATCGGTGTTTTGGATTGCCAAAGCTTGGTTTGAAAAAAATAGTCTTGATGCACTGGTATCCGAGGGTCATATCTCGCAGCGTGAAATGCATGATTTATTGATGGCGCAAGACTTCTTATGGCGTTGTCGTGTTGGGCTACATTTACAAACCAAGCGACCCAACGATAGATTGTCTTTTGAACAACAAGCTATGCTCGCAGATGCTATGGGCTATCAACCCATAGAACATCTACCCGCAGTTGATGGCTTGATGAAAGACTACTTTAGCCAAGCAGGGCGGATTGCTCGTGTATCCTCACTTATACTGCAAGATATTGATGAACATATGCATGAGTCTTTCTTTGCCTTTACCCGCAATATTGATGATGATTTCACATTAACAGGCAATAAAGTTGGTATTCGCCATGAACGGGTATTTAAAGATAACCCTCTTAACCTACTGCGTATTTTTAATGTTGGGCAAGAAGATCATCGCCATCTTAGCAATGCCGCATTGCGTCAAATCCGTGAAGACGAACGACACTTAATGAACGATGAATTCCGCGCTAACCCCAAAGCGCACCGTTTATTTATGCGTATCTTAAAACATCCACGAAATGTTGCTTGGGCACTCAAAGAAATGAAAGATACAGGTGTATTGGGTGGCTTTATACCTGCTTTTTATAAAGTGGTGGGTTTGGGGCAGTTTAACCAATACCATGCCTATACTGTAGATGAACATACCCTACATGCTATTGGAGAAGCACGAAATATGATACATGGGGATAGAAAGCTTCGCCTACCCCTTGCCCAAGAAGTGTTTCATCGCTTAAAACGCCCTGAATTGCTATACCTTGCCTTGCTTTTCCATGATATTGCCAAGGGCATGGCTGGTGACCACTCTGAAAACGGTGAAATATTAGCCCGAGAGTTTTGCCAATCTATTGGTCTAACAGAAGATGCAACCAACTTGGTTGCTTGGCTGGTGCGCAAACATTTAACCATGGCTGTTACCTCACAACGCTTTGATTTATCTGACCCTGAAGTGGTTCAAAGCTTTGCTGATAAAGTGGGTAATATGGAGCGTTTAAATTGTCTGCTCTGCTTAACCGTTGCTGATATTGCGGCTGTAGGACCCAATGTATGGAATGATTGGAAAGGCTCATTATTAAGCCAACTTTATCATGCCACTCGTCATGCTTTAATGGGAGAAATGATTAACCCAGAGGTATTAGAAGAACAACAGCAATCTCGCATTCGTAGTACCCTGCAAATATCCAAGCAGCCTAATTTGATTGAACCTGTGCTTAAACAATTACCCAACCGCTTTATTGCCCATTTTCCACCTTATCAACTGGTGCCGATTTCAGAGTTATTAGCTAATTCAGACTTCATGAATGACCAAATTGATATTGCTGTAGGACACTTTGTTGACCACGACCGCTGCGACACCATGGTTATGGTTGCAGCCAATGAACGCCCAGCTTTGTTTGTTAAATTAGCTTCTGTGATTGCAGCGGGTCAAATTAACGTGATTGCTGCTCACGCATTTTCACTGGGCAACCATAAAATTTTGGATGTCTTTCATATTCAAAACAAAGACAAGCAGCCTTTGGTTGAACCCCAAGACTTAGAAC